>CALYSG010000040.1 GCA_945485605.1 uncultured Clostridia bacterium | reverse complement strand
CTTCCTATTCTTGACATATCCGTTCCCTCCTTACCAGACAAAGGCGAGGACTTCGCCGCCGATCTTGTTGGCGCGAGCCTGCTTGTCTGTCATAAGCCCCTTCGAGGTCGAAACGATCGCGATTCCGAGACCGCTCATTACCTTAGGCATATCCTCGTAACCGGCGTAGATACGGAGACCGGGCTTGGATACTCTCTTAAGTCCGCGAAGGACCTTCTGCTTGTTCGCTCCGTATTTAAGGGTAACACGGATCGTTCCCTGCTTGCCGTCATCAAGAACCTGATAGCCCTTGATATAGCCTTCGTTCAGAAGGATCTCTGCGATAGCCTTCTTCATGTTGGATGCCGGGATGTCAACGGTTGCGTGCTTCGCGTCATTCGCGTTGCGGATCCGTGTGAGCATATCGGCGATAACGTCTGACATTTGCATTTTAATTCTCCTCCTTAATGCAAGTTTTATTCTTGCCTGCCGTTCGCTGAACGGCGGCATACCGGTGGTAAAATCCAACTTTTTAAGATTAATTTCCTGCCGGTAGTGGAGTTGTGAGCATCACGGTTACACCGTGAAAGCGGTTTACCAGCTTGCCTTTTTTACTCCGGGGATCTGGCCCTTGTAAGCAAGCTCGCGGAAGCAGATACGGCAGATGCCGTATTTGCGGAGGTAAGCGTGGGGTCTTCCGCAGATCTTGCAGCGGTTATATTCTCTCGTCGAGAATTTCTGCTCTTTCTGCTGTTTAAGGATCATTGATTTCTTTGCCATTGCTTTCTCCTCCTTAGTCCTTTGCGAACGGTGCACCCATGAGAGAGAGCATGTAACGTGCTTCCTCATCGGTCTGGGCGGTGGTTACAAAGGCTATATCCATACCGCGGATCTTCTCGACCTTGTCATAATCGATCTCGGGGAATATGAGCTGTTCCTTAAGTCCGAGGGAATAGTTTCCTCTGCCGTCGAATGCGTTGGGATTGATACCCTTGAAGTCACGGACGCGGGGCAGTGCGAAGTTGAAGAGTCTGTCTACGAACTCGTACATAATATCGCCGCGGAGAGTGACCTTCGCACCGATCTTCATACCGGCACGGAGCTTAAAGTTAGCGACCGACTTGCGGGCGTAGGTCGGGACAGCCTTCTGACCGGTGATAGCGGTCAGGTCGGCAATAACATTGTCGATGACCTTGGAGTTATCCTTGGCATCGCTGGTACCGACATTGATAACGATCTTGTCGAGCTTCGGGATCTGCATCGTGCTCTTATACTCAAACTTTTTCATGAGAGCGGGAGCGATCTCTGTCTTATACATTTCTTTAATGTTAGCCATTACCGTATCCCTCCTCAAAGTTTGCTGCCGCAGACCGCGCAAACGCGGGTCACGACGCGGGTCTTCTTGCCGTTCTTGTCGGTATTGTAGGTAACGACCTTCTTGACTCTCGTGGCTTTGCCGTTGTTCTTGCACTTCGAGTTGGTGCAGACAAGAGCAACCTTCGAGGCATAGATCGCACCCTCGGCATCGATTATGCCGCTTTCATCGCCCTGCTTGCGGGCTTTGACGTGCTTGTGAATGATGTTAACACCCTCGACGATGACCTTGCCTTCTTCGGGAGAGGTCGCAATGACCTTGCCCTTCGCGCCCTTGTCATCACCGGAAAGCACGATAACGGTATCGTCTTTTCTGATATTCAACTTAGCCATCCTGCTTTCCTCCTTAAAGAACCTCGGGAGCGAGCGAGAGGATCTTTATAAAGTTCTTCTCACGGAGCTCTCTTGCGACAGGCCCGAAGATACGGGTGCCGCGGGGGGTGTTATCTTCCTTGAGTATAACGGCGGAGTTCTCATCGAACTTGATGTAGGAACCGTCCGCACGTCTGACGCCGTGAACGCTTCTGACGATAACGGCCTTGACCACATCGCCCTTCTTCACCATTCCGCCGGGAGTAGCTTTTTTGACGCTTGCGACGACGATATCGCCGATATTTGCATATCTGCGAGCCGTACCGCCGAGAACGCGGATGCAAAGCAGCTCTTTGGCGCCGGTGTTATCGGCGACTGTCATCCTTGATTCTTGCTGTATCACTTCTGATTTCCTCCTGATTCAATACGATTTGCGACGTATTCGCCAATCATTTGGCTTTTTCGATGATGGAGACTACGCGCCATCTCTTGGTTTTCGAGAGCGGGCGGGTTTCCATGATCGAAACCTTATCGCCGACGCCGCACTCGTTATTTTCGTCGTGGGCGTGGACTTTAAGGGTACGTTTAACGATCTTTCCGTAGATCGGGTGTTTTACGTTATCCTTGATGGAGATAACGACGGTCTTATCCATTTTATCGCTTACGACGTAACCGACTCTGGATTTTCTGAGGTTTCTTTCTTCGCTCATTGTCATATCCTCCTATCAGGCGTTCTTCTCACGGAGAACGGTCATAACGCGGGCAATGTCGTGCTTGACATCATTTATCCTGTGCGGATTGTCGAGCTGATTGATCGCGTTCTGAAAACGGAGGTTGAAAAGCTCGCCCTTAAGCTCCTTGAGCTTAGCATTAAGCTGCTTTTCGTCCATCTTTCTAATTTCTTCTGCTTTCATCGCTTAGCCCTCCGCATTAGTTTTAGAACTGGGCGTACCGACCATGAACTTGGTCTTGATCGGGAGCTTGTGACCGGCAAGACGCATAGCCTCGCGCGCATCGGCTTCCGCAACACCGTCCATCTCGAACAGTACGCGACCCGGCTTCACGACCGCAACCCAGTATTCGGGTGAACCTTTACCTGAACCCATTCGGGTCTCGGCAGGCTTTTCGGTGATCGGCTTATCGGGGAACACTTTGATCCAGACATTACCGCCACGGCGGATATATCTTGTCATAGCTATACGGGCTGCCTCGATCTGCTGGCTGGTGATCCAAGCCGGCTCGACGGCGACAAGACCGTACTGTCCGTAGGCAAGGGTATTGCCGCGGGACGCTTTTCCTTTAAGTCTGCCACGCTGAACGCGGCGGTACTTAACTCTCTTAGGCATTAACATCTTTATTGCCTCCCTCCGCCGGTGTTTTTTCTGCCTGCGGCTGCTGAGCCTGTGCGGGACGGGCTATACGGTTACCGCCCTTATACTCCGGCTTCTCAAATCTGCCGCCGCCTCTGCGATCGCCCTGTCTGCGGTCACCCTGCGGTCTGCGGTCGCCCTGTCTGCGGTCGCCGTCTCTGCGCTCTCTGCGCTCACCCTGAGGTCTGCGGTTTCCGCGGTTTTCGGTGCGAGCTTCACGCGGTCTGTTGACCTCGTTAAGGACTTCTCCGTTGTAGATCCACACCTTGATACCGATTCTGCCGTAGGTCGTTGCGGCTTCCCAGAAACCGTAGTCGATGTCGGCGCGAAGGGTCTGCAGCGGGATAGTACCTTCGTGATAGTGCTCGGTGCGGGCGATCTCGGCACCGCCGAGACGACCGCCGCAGGATATCTTGATACCCTTGGCACCCTGACGCATGGTATTTCTGATAGCCATCTTCATAGCGCGGCGGAACGCAACTCTCTTCTCGAGCTGAGAAGCGATGTTTTCTGCGACGAGCTGCGCGCAGAGGTCGGGCTGTCTGATCTCAACGACGTTGAGCGAGACGGGCATACCGACCATCTTTTCGATGGTGTTCTTGTACTTTTCGATCTCGGCACCGGATCTTCCGATAACGATACCGGGCTTGGCGCAGTGAATGAAGACTCTGACGCGGTGAGCATCGCGCTCGATCTCGATTTTGGCGACGCCTGCGTCTCTGTTCTTCTCTTTGTCCTTCTCATGATCCTTCTTGAGTTCGGACTTAAGGTATTTTCTAATATTGTAGTCGGAAACGATGGTATCGCCGATCTGTTCATCCTTGACGAACCATCTGGAATCCCAGTTCTTTATAACGCCGACGCGGAGTCCGTGCGGATTAACTTTCTGTCCCATTTTCTGCCTTCCTCCTTATGCTCTTTCCTTGAGAACGAGAGTCACGTGACTGGTTCTCTTAAGGATTCTGTCAGCGCTTCCCTTAGCTCTCGGCATGATTCTCTTGAGAGTCGGGCCGGGGCATACGAAGCACTCGGAAACGTACAGTTTGTCGCTGTCCATATGGAAATTCGCTTCTGCGTTTGCGCAAGCGCTGTTAAGCAGCTTTACAAGGTACTCGGAAGCACCCTTAGGGGTGTTGAGGAGTATCGCCTTTGCAACTCTTGCGTCTTTTCCTCTGATGAGGTCGAGAACTATCTTTACCTTACGGGGAGAGATTCTCGCATACTTAAGTTTTGCTACTGCCTGCTGTTCTGCCATCTGAATCAACCTCCCTCATTATTTATCGGTGTTAGAGGTCTTCGTACCCGAATGACCCTTGAACAACCTTGTCGGCGCGAACTCGCCGAGCTTGTGACCGACCATATCCTCGGTGACATACACCGGAATGTGTTTTCTTCCGTCGTGGACCGCAATAGTGTGACCGACGAATTCCGGGAATATCGTAGAGGCACGAGACCATGTCTTTATGACTTTCTTCTCGTTTTTCGCGTTCATGGCGCAGACTCTGTCATAGAGCTTCTTTTCCACGAACGGTGCTTTTTTAAGACTTCTGCTCATCTTATATTCCCTCCTTATTTAGCATTTCTGCGCTTGACGATGAACTTGTCGGTGCGAGCCTTCTTGTTTCTCGTCTTATATCCGAGCGCGGGCTTGCCCCACGGGGTGAGCGGTCCGGGATGTCCGACAGGGGACTTACCTTCACCGCCGCCGTGCGGGTGGTCACACGGGTTCATGACGGAACCGCGGACTGTCGGGCGGATACCCTTGTGGCGGGTCTTACCTGCCTTACCGACCTTGACGGTATCATGCTCGATGTTACCGACCTGACCGATAGTTGCCTTGCAGTTGAGACGGATGATCCTTACCTCACCCGAGGGGAGACGGACCTGTGCCTGACCGTTTTCCTTAGCGATGAGCTGAGCGAAAACGCCTGCAGAGCGAACGAGCTGTGCACCCTTGCCGGGATAGAGCTCGATGTTGTGGATAAGAGTACCGACCGGGATATTTGCTATCGGGAGAGTGTTGCCCGGCTTGATGTCGGCGGTCTCACCGGAGTAAAGGACGGTACCGTCGGTTACGCCGAGAGGAGCTATGATATAGCTCTTTTCGCCCGCCTCATTCTTAAGCAGGGCGATATAAGCGGAGCGGTTGGGGTCGTACTCAACGCCGATTACGACGTTGGGCGTCTCATCCGCGCGCTTGTAATCGATGATTCTGTACTTGATCTTGTTGCCGCCGCCGCGATGACGGACGGTGATCTTACCGTAGCTGTTGCGGCCGGCGTTATGCTTCTTAACGGTAACGAGGCTGCGCTCGGGCGTGAACTTTGTGATCTCATCGAACGACGGGACCGTCATATTTCTTCTGGCGGGTGTCGTTGCTTTATACTTGATTGTAGGCATCTTTTCTTCCTCCTACCGTCAGTTGAGGCCTTCGAAGAACTCGATGGTCTTGGAGTTGGGCTTCAGAGTCACGATAGCCTTTTTCCACTCTGCGGTATAACCGCTGTGATAACCGAGTCTCTTGGGTTTTCTCTTCATGTTTATCGTGTGGACATCCGCGACGTCTACCTTAAACAGCTCTTCGACGGCTTTTGCAATCTCGGGCTTGGTTGCGGCGGTATGGACTCTGAAAACATATTTCTTGTGATGGAGCATATCCATGCTCTCCTCCGTGATGACCGGAGCGAGAATGATATCTTCAGACATTTTCATTACGCATATACCTCCTCAAGTTTTTCGACCGCTTCCTTCGTCACCACGAACTTGTCGGCATTGAGAATGTCGTATACGTTGATGGTGTTGTAAAGAGAAGTCTTGACGCCCGCGATGTTCGCGAAGCTCGCAACGATCATCTTGTCTGCTTCGGGAAGGACTACGAGAGCCTTCTTGTCGGCGCCGACGGCGTTCAGCATGTTGAACATAGTCTTCGTGCTGTAGTTTTCGGTCTTGATCTCGTCGACCACGATGACGTTGCCTGCGGCAGCCTTAGCTGACAGCGCGCTGTAGAGAGCAACTCTCTTGGTCTTCTTGTTCAGATCGGTGCGATAGGCTCTCGGCTTAGGACCGAGAGCAATACCGCCGTGTCTCCACTGCGGAGCGCGGGTCGAACCCTGACGGGCGCGGCCGGTGCCCTTCTGTCTCCACGGCTTCTTTCCGCCACCCGAAACCTCGGTGCGGGTGAGTGTCGACTGAGTACCCTGTCTCTGATTGAGAAGGTACGCACGTGTCGCGGCGTGAAGGACAGCTTCGTTGATGTCTGCGGCGAAGATCTTGTCGTTCAGCTCGATCGAGCCGACCTCCTCGCCCTTCATATTAACTACTTTTACAGTTGCCATTTCTGCTTCCTCCTTGTCGCTTATGCCTTGACCGAGTCACGGAGAACGACGATACCGCCGCGGGCACCGGGAATGGCGCCTTTGACCGCGATAATGTTGTTTTCCTTGTCGATCTTAACAACATTGAGATTGAGAACGGTCACCTGCTCATTACCGTACTGACCTGCCATCTTCTTGTTCTTGTAAACACGGGAAGGTGTCGAGTTCGCACCCATAGATCCGACCTCTCTGTGGATAGGTCCTACGCCGTGGGTGGAGCAGAGGGTGTGGTGATTCCAACGCTTTACGGCGCCGGTGTAGCCGCGGCCCTTTGTGATACCGGTCACGTCGACCTTATCGCCGGCAGCGAAGAGATCGGCGGTGACTGCCGCGCCGACCGTGTAGCCGGAGCAGTCATCAAGACGGAATTCCTTAAGGTACTTCTTAGCGGCAACGCCCGCCTTCTCGAAGTGACCCTTTTCGGCTTTTGTCAGATGTTTGTCCTTAACATCCGAGAAACCGAGCTGAACGGCGTCATAGCCGTCGTTCTCGGCGGTTTTGATCTGTGCGACCACGCACGGACCGGCTTCGATAACCGTTACCGGGATGACGTTTCCGACTTCGTCGAAAATCTGGGTCATACCGATTTTCTTACCGATAATGCCTTTTTTCATTTTTCCTCCTGTGGTTATTGGTTGACACCTTTGAATTTCCCTTGCGGGATAATGCCAACTTGACCGACAGTGCGCATCTGCGCTCTGTTAGTGCTTTTGCCTCTGTCGATTTCGATTGCTTGATGAAAAAGCTCAGTTAACGACTCAGAGCTTTATATCGATCTCAACTCCGGCGGGAAGTTCGACATTCATCAGAGCATCCACGCATTTCTGCGAGGGCTTGACAATATCGATCAGTCTCTTGTGAGTCCTCAGCTCGAACTGCTCGCGGGAATCCTTGTCCTTATGAACGGCGCGGAGGATCGTAACGATCTCCTTGTCGGTCGGAAGCGGAATGGGGCCCGAAACGGTAGCGCCGTTTCTCTTGGCAACATCCACGATCTTCTCGCAAGCGGTATCGATGAGAGTGTGGTCATAGCTCTTCAGCCTGACTCTGATCTTCTCTTTTACTGCCATCTTTCTTTGCCTCCTTCTTGAATTTGCCTGTCCGCGTGCGCACATATATTAGAATGTAGGCAACACGCGATCTGCGTATTCGGAAATGGGGCGTAACACTTCTGACACGGTTCCGTGTGTTTCTTTGGTTTCCCTGCAAAATACCGGCATTCCTCACCCATCAGCATCTGGGGAAGAATTCCGGGGATCCGGGACCTTAAAAAACTCGCGGAAAGCTCCGCATCCGGTCTTACACTCGCCCGTTTATCGGACATACTCCGCGGAAGTTACCGGTAAGGGCGTCCCCTGACCGCAATCTCCCGTTTCATCGCACATCAAGCTTTAAAATTATACCATATAATGAATTTGAATGCAATAAAATATTTAACGTCATAACATAGATTTTTTGAGATTTATCAAGCCGTATTAAGTGCATTTTGCACAAATTCAAGCTGTATCCAAGTAATTTGCCCGAAAAATATCAGGTTTTTTACCGTCGGAAGCCTTTTGTTACACATAATTCACAATTTTATGTTATACTTAATTTAATTATAAGGATTCTTTATATCGGGAGGAAGGCAAAAATGCCTAAGCTCGCAGGTAAACTGAGAATATACTATTTTTCGGCGCTGGCGCTATGTCTGATTGCAACGGTGTTGTGCTGCGTTGCGCTGTTCACGTCTTATGACAGCGAAAAGGGATATTTTGACGCATCATTTGTTGTCTCGTTGCTTAAGGCGACAGTCGGCGTCGCGGTTGTCTTGTGTTTGACATCGCTATTCCTGTTGCCGAAGGGTGAGCTCAACGGTATGTCTCCGGCAACGCTCCCGGTTCTGTTTCCGTCGGCGTATATGGCGATCGCATCTCTTGTATTGTCGGCGGTGCTGTTTATGAGCGTCGGAGGTATTGATCTCGGGGTATTCACGAACTTTTTAAGATCATTTGAATCGTCGGTTCCGGCAATTATTCTCTTTGTGCTTTCGGGTCTTCTCTTTTTAGTTGCGACCGCATACTTCGTGCTTAATTTCTTTGTCTCGGGCGAAAGCAAAAAGCTCGACGAATTGCACTCACTCGCGGGATACGCCGTTCTGTTTGCTTCATTCTGTCTGATAGCTCTCAGCTATTTTGATCGCACGGTATCAATGAACGCCCCGGGAAAGCTTCTCTTCAATCTTACGATGATAATCTATATGCTCTTCATGCTGTGTGAGCTTCGTACTCTTCTTGAATGTGCGAAGCCAAGGCTGTATTTCTTCTCGGGAATGCTCACGATGCTGTTCTCGGCGATCTCTTCCCTGCCATGGCTCATAGCCCTCGCCGCCGGTAAGCTTGAAGGTCCGCTTTATCCTACATATTTAATATATAACCTTTTCACGCTCGGCATCTTTGCATATACGGCAGTCAGACTTTGGGTGTTCGTAAGTGCCCGTGCTCTTGCCGAGAGGATGGCGGAAAACGCACCGCCGGAGTCCGATCCCGAAGAAATGGTCGATAATGAAGATAACGTATCGGATATAGATGAAAACGATGAAGGCAGGAACGAGCCATGAGTGAAAAAAACCGAAGGATAAGGTGGATGCACGCCCGCATCGCCGCGGGAAGTTTCCCGAATGAGCGAAGGATCTCCGAAAAATTCGGAGTCTCCGAGCGCCAGGCTCGTCGCGATATAGCCTTTATGCGCGAGGAGCTCAGTGCCCCGATAGCCTACGACTATACGGCGAAAGGCTTCTACTATACCGAGAGCTTCAGCCTTCCTCCAACCGTCACCGACGGAAACGACGACGACTATGCCGGAATCACGGCAAAGTTCCGCGGCAACGCCGCACCGTCGGCGGGCAACAATATCCAACTCCAGATACCCTATATAGCCGAGATCGAAACGAAGGATAAGCTCGCCCTGCTCGAGCTCAAGAGCTTTATAACCTCGTCGAATCAGCGAAAGCACAGATATATTTGCGAATTCCACAGCGTCGAGCTCTTTCTCGGAGTCGTTATGGCACTCGGAGCAGAGATCAGAATAGTCTCGCCGGATTGGCTCCGCGACCGTGCAGTCTCGTCCGCAGAAAAGATGCTTAAGGCAAACAAATAAAAAAATTGACAAAACCCCTTGACAAAGGGGGTTTTGTGTGATATAATCCTTTCGTTAAATCCAAAGACAGCAGGTTCCCGTAAAAGCATATGCTTCCCTGCCGAGGATCGAATCATAACTTAACAGTCGGTTATTGATCTTTCTTCGGTCGGCTTATGCCTTCTCGGGAGAAAGATTTTTTATTTTCCAATGGGAGGTAATCAATATGCCCAGCAAAGCAATACTTGAGCAGAAACAGCAGGTAGTTGCTGACCTCGCCGAACAGATCAAGAACTCGGTCGCCGGTGTCCTTGTACAGTATCAGGGCATCACGGTCGAGGACGACACGAAGATGCGTAAGGCTCTGCGTGAAGCCGGTGTTAGCTACATGGTTCAGAAGAACACGCTTACCGGTCGCGCATGCGATATCGCCGGTTTCGGCGAAATTAAGCCCTACCTCAACGGTATGACTGCTATCGCAGTCAGCGAGAAGGACGAGATCTCCGCAGCGAAGATCCTGAAGCAGTACGACGATAAGATCGAATCCTTCAAGATCCTTGCGGGATACATCGACGGCAATGTTGTCGATGCCGAGACCGTTTTGAAGCTCGCTGACATTCCTTCGAGAGAAGTCCTTATCGGAAAGTTCCTCGGAAGCATCAAATCGCCCGTTTACAAATTCGCGTATGCCCTTCAGGCTATCGTTGACAAAGACGGCGAAGCAGCTCCCGAAGCCGAGGCTGCCGCACCTGCGGAAGCCTGATCTGGCGGCATAAAACAAGCTAAAATTTCACTTAATATTTTGGAGGTAAATCATTATGGCATCCGAAAAGATCAATGCGATCGTAGAAGAAATCAAAGGTCTTACCATTCTTGAGCTGAATGAGCTCGTAAAGGCAGTAGAGGAAGAGTTCGGCGTATCTGCCGCAGCTCCCGTTGGCGTTGTCGCCGCAGCAGGCGCAGCTCCCGCCGCAGAAGAGAAGACTGAGTTCGACGTAGTTCTTGCCGGCTTCGGCTCGAACAAGCTCGGCGTTATCAAGGCAGTCCGTGAGATCACCGGTCTCGGACTTAAGGAAGCAAAGGAACTCGTCGAGAGCGCTCCCAAGACCCTTAAGGAAGGCTGCTCGAAGGCTGATGCTGAGGCTCTCAAGAAGCAGCTCGAGGACGCAGGCGCATCTGTCGAGATCAAATAAGTTACCGCAAGGTAATAAAGACTGTGCAAAAAGCGGACGCGTAAGCGTCCGCTTTTTGTTTGTATGATTCAATATTCGAAAGATCGACGGCTCCGGTCAAAGACCTTGTTTTAAGTAACTCCGCCGATTGCTCACTTTCCGTAAAAATATATTATCTCGTCGGGGAAATGAAGCCCGAATTTTTCTCGTGCGACCTTCTCAACGTACGCATCGTCGATTGGAGAAGAAAGACGGTACTTAAGCTCGTCAACCCTTCCCTGCTTTTCTTCAAGCTCCAGAGCAAGCTGAACCGCTTCCTTCCTCTTTTGATTGTATTTCATAAGGTTCACACATGATATTATCAGAGCCGCGACGAAGAGAACTATCGCCATCCATATCATCACGCGCTTTTTTCTTCTTATTCCTTCTTCCATAACGCACTTCCTCCGAACGGGAAATATTTACATCCAAAAAGCCCGAAAGCAACGCCTTTCGTACGTTTTTATCTACTTCTTTTCTGTATACTCGTATAGTCCGAGCGAGCCTTGCCTTGCTGATTGCCGCGGATATCTTTCCGTAAAGCCATTTCACCGGTGTCACGGTAAAATATACAGTATAGGCAAAAGCACACCTGACTGCGTAGATCAGTAACTCAGACGCAGGCAGAACCGCGCGGCGCAAAGTAAGTCTGTACACCTGCGAACCGCAAAAGACCGCCGTAAGTATTCCGAGCCTCCATTGACCGTCTCCGAAACGATACACGGCAACCGCAATCACAGCACCCGATAAAATCAGAAAGATCAGATCGTGAAAGAACAGGGTAACAGATACGGCAAATCGACCGAGCCTCGTCTTTTTTCTTGCGAGCGTACGCCCGAGTAACGGCAGAACATGCGCATCGAGTCTTTCACGCAACGCGGGGGAAAAAACCTTTCCTCCGATCGCCGGAAGAAATGCCGTAAGGTCGTACACCGCCGAAAGGATCAAGCCGAGCGCAAACGATACGGCGAGAAGGACCGCAACATCTGTCTGAGCCGCTCCCATCTTACCCGAAGATCCTTCCGAAAACGCCGCGACGTCCCTCCTTCTGGGGCTTGTCGCTGTAAACGACCGACGAAATATTCCCGTCAACCGTGACGTTCCCCCGAGCAGTGTCAAGCGCCGACACGCGCAAAGAATCCCCCTCTATCTCAAGCTCTCCGCAGACAGTATTAAGGATCACCGAGCTCTCGTCAAAGCTGATGACCTCCTTAACGCCGCTGACCGAAAGGTTCTTGCGCCCCTTCAGCAAAAGCTCGTGAGGCATAGCCTCGTTTTTTCTCGTTTCCTCCATACCGAATCAACCTCCGCATATATATTCACCGAATATATATGCGAAAGCGTGACCGATCATTCGATAATTTCATACATTTCCGCAGCGGCATCCTTTTTCACCGTCTCACGGACATCAGTCACGCGGAATTTCAGCTTCCGCTGACCGAAGGTTACCTCGACGATATCGCCTTCCTTAACCTCGTAGGAGGCGCGAGCGACCCTGCCGTTAACGCTGACGTGCTCGGAGTCACAGGCATCATTTGCCACGGTGCGGCGTTTTATGATGCGCGATACCTTCAGAAATTTATCAAGACGCATAATTTATCCTCTCTTGGGAGTTTTTTAAATCCGGGTCACGCACAAAAAGCGGCGACCCGGACTTAAAAGGTTCTTATTTAACCGAATCCTTGAAGGACTTACCTGCCGAAAATGCAGGATATTTGGCAGCACCTATCGTGATCTGCTCGCCGGTCTTCGGGTTGTGACCGACTCTCTCGCCGCGGGTCTTGACCTCAAAGGTTCCGAAACCCATGAGCTGAACCTTCTCGCCGGCCTTCAGTGCGTTCTCGATAGCCTCAAAGGTAGCGTTTACAGCTGCCTCAGCCTCTTTTTTCTTCATTCCGGCGC
>CALYSG010000039.1 GCA_945485605.1 uncultured Clostridia bacterium | reverse complement strand
CTGACCCGTGACCCGAGAATGAAGGAAAGAAAGAAGTACGGTCTCAAAGCCGCACGTCGTGCAAGCCAGTTCTCGAAGAGATAATTTGCATATTTTCGAAAGGATGCGGATTCTCCGCATCCTTTTTTGCGCCTTGATATTGAAATCCGGAGAAAAGTATAGTATAATATTTACATAAATTATTTTAAGGCGGTGTCTTTATGGAAGAACAAAAGAGAAAACTGCTCGGTGAGGGCAAATGCGGTGCCGAGGTCGGCTTCACTGTTGAAGAAGAGGGGGAAAGGGTGATACTTACCGTTTCGGGTAAGGGTGATATGACCGATTGGATAGATAATACCGCGTCGCCGTTTTATCCCTACCGCGATGCCGTTACCGATATCGTTATTTGCGAAGGCGTTACGTCGATAGGAAATTACGCATTCCGCGGATTCCCCGCACTTGAAAGAATTGATATCGCCGGATCGGTCGTATATTACGGAGGTTGCGACTTCGATATGTGCCAGAAGCTCACTTCGCTGACCGTCAACGAAGGTACTGAAGTTATAGGGCCAAAATGCTTCGAAAAGTGCGCGGCACTTTCGAGTGTGTCATTCCCCTCGACGCTGAGGTCGATAGACTTCAAGGCCTTCAGAACCTGCGACGCTCTGACCGACGTCAGATATAACGGTACCGCGAGAGAGTGGAAGGATAACGTTAGGATCAGTATGTCATCTCTCGGGAATGCGCCGATAGTAAACGCCGAAATCAAGTTCAACAACTTAAGCAAAAAGTATCTTGAAATGACGGCAAAGCTCGCAAAGCTCATAGCTGAAGGCGGCGACGGAAGGCTTTACATAGCTTCTCCCGACCTTACCGTTCCGGGAGTGAAGGAAAAATCCGGTGACACAACGCTGATAATCTTCCCCGACGGCGAAACTATGTTGATTGACTGCGGCGTGCCTTCTTCGGGCATTCACATGATGGATTTCATAAAGGCTGTCGGGATTCGAAAGCTCGATTACTTCGTGCTGTCACATCCTCATGTGGACCATGTCGGAAGCTGGAAGGCTGTTTGCGAATACTTCTGTGAGACGACCGGCGGCGGAATAGGGAAATATCTCTATTCGGGATTCAATTTCAAGGTTGCAGAGGGAAAGCTGTCAAAATACCTCGGCGAACACGGAACCGAGATACACCGCGATATTCACGCCGGGGACAGGATCACCGTCGGGGGCGTTGAGATATCCGTATTCAATCCGGACGTTGCCGACTTCGATTCTATGGATATTGAGGAGAAAGACGTCAACAATGTTTCGCTCGCCATGCGTTTCGTTTACGGAGATTCGACCTTCCTTGCGTCGGGAGACCTTTTTGCAAAGCACGAGAGGACCCTTGCCGCGAGGTACGGCGAAAGGCTCAGATCGGATGTCGCGAAATGCAATCATCACGGTTGCTTTACTTCTAATTCCGAGGAGTGGCTCAACGCGGTTCAACCGAAAATAATGTATTCACCATGCGACGATGTTGTCTGCACAAGGCTCGAGGAAAACTTTGCCCGCCGCGGAATAAAGATCTACAAGGTGTCCGATTTCGGACTTACCGTGATCTCTATGGGTAAGAACGCCGATTACACGGTAGATACCGAATATAAGGGATAAATAAAATGAGTAAGGATAAAAATCAAGTGCGACCTAATGTGCTTTTTCTGCTGACCGACGATCAGCGCTACGGAACCATCCATGCACTCGGAAACGATGAGATAAATACTCCGAACCTTGACAGGCTCGTTCACCGCGGAATGTCGTTTACGAACGCACATATCCCCGGCGGAACGGCATCGGCTGTCTGTATGCCGAGCCGCGCCATGATAAACTCCGGAAAAACTCTTTTTCACCTTGAAGAATGCGGAAAGAATATCCCGAGCTGTGATACTACGATCGGAGAGTGCCTGAAAAACGCGGGCTATCACACCTGCGGCATAGGAAAATGGCACAACGGGATCGAGAGCTACGCACGGTCCTTTGACGGCGGAGCGAATATCTTCTTCGGCGGGATGTGGGATCACTGGAATGTCCCGGTAAACGATTATAAGGACGACGGCAGGTACGAAAGGGAGATAAACTTTACTCCCAATTTCACGGCAAACGAGCAACCGATAAAGGTCCGCGCCGAGCATATACACGCAGGGGTTCACTCGACCGATCTCTTTACGGAATCAGCGGTTGAATACATAAACGGGTATTCGGATGATAAGCCCTTCTTTATGTATCTCTCTTTCCTCGCACCCCACGATCCGCGTACGATGCCGGAGAAGTACCGCAATATGTATGATCCGGATAAGATAAGCCTTCCTCCGAACTACGCTGAAATGCCCGCAGTCTACTACGGCTGGGCGGCTAAGGGACGCGACGAGAACACCGAGGCTTATCCCAGAAGACCCGAAAAAATCAGACAGCATATTGCAGACTATTACGCTATGATAAGCCATATAGATGACTGCATAGGAAGGGTGATAGGCGCACTTGAGACTCGCGGTATGCTTGATAATACAATTATAGTAATGTGCGGTGACAACGGTCTTGCCATAGGTCAGCACGGGCTCATGGGCAAACAGAACCTTTATGAGCACAGTATAAAGGTCCCGTTGCTTATTTCGGGACCGGGGATCCCGGCTGACATGATCGACGACAGCCTTGTTTATCTTCTTGATATTTATCCGACTCTCTGCGAGCTGTGCGGAGTTGATATTCCCGAGTCGGTAGAGGGAAAGTCATTCGCAGGCAGATTTTCCGATATCCCCGAGGGAGGCAGGGAAGAGCTTTATCTTGCTTTCCAGTCTCGTATCCGCGGTATCATTCGGGACGGATACAAGCTGATAGAGTACCGCACGGAGGATCTTAAGCTGTCGCAGCTTTTTGACCTTCGTAATGATCCGTGGGAGAAAAACAATATTTTCGGGCTTGAAGGTTCTGAAAAGATCGTCTCCGAGCTCAGAGAGAGAATGCTCGCCATCCGGGACGAGTGGAACGATGAAGGAACAATCTTCGGTCAGCAGTTCTGGACTCAGTGGAGACAGTACGAAGCCGCGGAGCTGCACGGTATGGCAGGTCCAAAGGGGGCTTCTATGAGTGCTCAGGTCGCAAGCTGGGGTACGGATAAGAAATAAAAAGAATAATGAACTTTATTCGGGCTGTCGGATTTATCTGCCGCAGCCCAACGTTTTTGCATGGCAAAACACTTCATTTGAACGATAAATTACTGGACAAATTGCCGAAAACGTGTTATAATCAATATAAATACTTGATATTTTTGTTTTGTACTGTTATTAACGGCTGAGATACGGGCTATGATGTTTTGTTCGGCAGAAAAGAGAGGTATTGGCATGAAGATAAGAGAAGTTGCCGAAAAACTCGGATATGAGGCTGTTGCTATGCCGTGTCCCGATAAGGAGGTCACGGGGGGATATACCGGAGACCTTCTCAGTTGGGTAATGGTAAGAGCAAGGGAGGGTAATATCTGGATCACCATAATGACTAACAGTAACATAGTCGCGGTCGCATCGCTTTCGGGGGTCAGCGCGATAGTGATAGCAGAGGGATTACCCGTCTCGCAGGATATTGCCGAACTTGCCGATGAAAAAAACGTTAATATACTGAAAAGCAAGAAATCTGTCTTTGAAACCTCGATCGAATTGGGAAATGCGATCGGTATATTGAGTTGAGTCCGAAAGAAAAATACGGAAATTTCCGAAAACCAGTAGACAAAAAGCAAGAATTGTTATATAATGTTATTTATATGCGGATATATCAATTTTGCTGCCGCCCCGCCGAATAGGGCGATTTTTCTGATTTTCATTGTTATATAAATATATCACATTCAGGAGGAATTTGAAAAGATGAAAAAGAATCTGACGACTGTCGAGTTTCACGGCACGAAAGAGCAGGAAGAAAAACTTCTTGCCGTCATCGCCGAATACAAGGGGGTCAAAGGTTCGATGATGCCGATCCTTCAGAAGGCTCAGGATATCTACGGATATCTGCCCATCGAGGTTCAGCGCATTATCGCAAGAGAAACCGGTGCCCCGATTGAGGAGATCTACGGTATCACCACCTTCTACTCACAGTTCAAACTCAACCCCACAGGTCAGGTAGCCATTTCGGTATGCCTCGGTACGGCGTGCTATGTCAAGGGATCGGGCGATATACTTGATGAGATCTCAAGTCAGCTCGGACTCCCCGTGGGCAGTACGACAAAGGACGGCAAATATTCGCTTGATGCCACGAGATGCATCGGCGCTTGCGGACTTGCTCCCGTACTTACCGTCAACGGTGAGGTCTACGGAAGACTTAAGACCGACGATGTAAAGACTATCCTCGCAAAATACAGGGACTGATTATATATGAAGGAGCTGTCGCTTAACGTACTTGATATAACGCAAAACTCGATAAGCGCAGGCGCAGATCTGATATACATAGAGCTTACGGAGGACGAATCACACCTTCTGACTCTCGTAATTCGCGACAACGGCTGCGGAATGTCTGAAGATACGCTGAAGCGCGTCGCAGACCCGTTTTATACTACCCGTACCACGAGAAAGGTTGGTATGGGGATCCCGCTTTTAAAACTCGTGGCAGAGCAGGCAGAAGGGGAACTGACGATCAGATCCGTAACGTCTGAATCCGATCCGAAAAAACACGGAACGGAAGTCATGGCGACGTTTAAAACCGACAGCATAGACTTCACTCCGGTCGGAGATATGGTTTCCACGGTTTGTACGATAATACAGGGACATCCTGAAATAAACTGTATTTTTCACCATAAAACACCGGAGACCGAGGTGTCGCTTGATACTTCGGAAATGCGTGAGGTACTCGGCTCGGGCGTTTCGCTTGGAGAGCCCGAGATCCTTGAATGGATATCCGGATACCTTAGGCAGCAATACAATAATGAATAATATTTCGGAGGATAAAAGCTATGAAATCATTAGCGGAACTTGCAGCAATCAGAGAAAAGATGAAGGACAAGGTAGCTATCCGTAAGGGCTTGGGTCAGGTTCGCGTAGTCGTCGGAATGGGAACATGCGGGATCGCGGCAGGCGCCCGCTCGGTTCTTTCCGCCTTCGTTGAGAAGGTCAGCGAAGCCGGCCTTTCAGACAAGGTGACCGTTACCCAGACCGGTTGCGTCGGAAATTGTCAGCTTGAGCCCGTTGTCGAGGTCTTTGAAGACGGCAAGGAAAAAGTTACTTATGTTAAAATGACAGCCGAAAAGGTCAGCGAAGTCGTTGAACAGCACCTTAAAGGCGGTAAGGTCGTCGAGCAGTACACGATCGAAAATTATAAGGACTAAGGTCAAGGAGGAAATAAAGCATTATGATACGCTCACATGTCCTGATCTGCGGAGGAACGGGTTGTACTTCTTCCGGCAGCATGGCGGTAAGAGAAGCGCTTCAGAAGGAGCTTGAAGCGAAGGGACTTACAGAAGAAATAAAAATAGTAACGACCGGATGCTTTGGGCTTTGCGCACTCGGCCCGGTTATGATCGTTTACCCCGACGGAACATTTTACAGCATGGTCAAACCCGAGGATGTTGCCGAGATAGTTGAAGAGCACCTCCTTAAGGGACGTCCTGTTGCAAGACTTGAATATCACGAGAAGAGCGGGGATCACCATATCCCGACATCTCTTTCGGAAACGCAGTTCTATAAGAAACAGCACCGTGTCGCGCTCCGTAACTGCGGTGTTATAAATCCCGAAGACATCAATGAATACATAGCGGTCGACGGTTACAGGGCTCTTGGTAAGGTTCTTACCGAAATGACCCCCGATGAGGTTATTCAGACGATGCTTGATTCCGGACTCCGCGGACGCGGCGGTGCCGGATTCCCGACGGGTCTTAAGTGGAAATTTGCATCGGGCAACCGCGGCAAGGTTCAGAAGTATGTCTGCTGCAACGCCGATGAGGGCGACCCCGGTGCTTTTATGGACAGATCTATACTTGAGGGCGACCCGCACGCCGTTCTTGAAGCTATGGCTATTGCAGGCTATGCTATCGGATCGGATCAGGGATACATCTACGTCCGTGCAGAATACCCGATCGCTATTCACCGTCTTGAGATTGCTATAAAGCAGGCTCACGAGCTCGGACTCCTCGGCAAGGACATTTTCGGCACCGGATTTGACTTCGACGTTCAGCTTCGCTTCGGTGCAGGCGCTTTCGTTTGCGGCGAAGAGACTGCGCTTATGACCTCTATCGAGGGTAATCGCGGCGAGCCTCGTCCCCGTCCGCCTTTCCCGGCTGTCAAAGGACTTTTTGCTCAGCCGACTATCCTGAACAATGTCGAGACATATGCAAATATTCCTCAGATCATACTGAAGGGTGCTCAGTGGTTTGCCTCGATGGGAAGCGAAAAGTCAAAGGGCACGAAGGTCTTTGCACTTGGAGGCAAGATCACAAACACAGGACTTATCGAGATCCCAATGGGAACCTCTCTCCGCGAGATCATTTATGATATCGGAGGCGGCGTTCCGAACGGCAAGAAACTCAAGGCTGTCCAGACCGGCGGTCCTTCCGGCGGATGCATTCCCGCGAGCCTCATCGATACTCCGGTTGATTACGAGAGCCTTGCCGCTATCGGATCTATCATAGGTTCGGGCGGAATGATCGTCATGGACGAGGATAACTGCATGGTCGATATCGCCAAGTTCTTCCTTGAGTTCACAGTAGATGAGTCCTGCGGTAAGTGCACGGCGTGCCGTGTGGGTACGAGGAGACTGCTTGAACTGCTTGACAAGGTCATTTCGGGCAACGGCGAGCTTGAGGACCTTGACAAGATGGAGCAGCTCGCTATGTATATTAAGACCAACTCGCTCTGCGGTCTCGGTCAGACGGCGCCGAACCCCGTTCTCTCCACTCTTAAGTATTTCCGCGACGAGTATATCGCTCACATCGTTGACAAGAAGTGCCCGGCTCACGTCTGTAAGAAGCTCGTCAGATACAAGATCGTCGAGGACAAGTGCCGCGGATGCACGAAGTGCGCGAGAAACTGCCCGGTCAACGCTATCAGCGGTGCCGTCAAGCAGGTACATACGATCGATCAGCAGAAGTGCATAAAGTGCGGTGCCTGCATGAGCGGTTGTGCCTTTAAGGCAATCGTCAAGGAATAAGAAAGGAGAGCTCAGGATAATGGATAATATTACAGTTACAATTAACGGCAAAGAATATGAAGTTGCCGCGGGCATTACGGTACTTGAAGCCGTAAAAGCCGCAAACATCAACATCCCGACTCTTTGCTACCTTAAAGATATAAACGAGATCGGCGCCTGCCGTATGTGCGTCGTCGAGGTATCGGAGGGCGGGAAGCCCTTCAGAATGGTCACGGCTTGTGTTTACCCCGTTTCCAGCGGTAGGGTCATCGAGACCGACACGCCGAAGATCACGGAATCGAGAAAGCTCAACCTTGAGCTCCTTCTCTCAAACCACAATCAGGATTGTCTCTCGTGCGTCCGTTCAACTACCTGCGAGCTTCAGAAGCTTTGCCGTGACTACGGCGTTTCGAGCAGCAGATTCGGAGGGGCTAAGACGGATACTCATACCGACTATTCATCCGAGGCTATTATGCGCGACAATTCGAAGTGCATTCTTTGCCGCCGCTGTGTCGCCGCCTGCAAGACTATGCAGGATATCGGAGTAATAGGTGCAAATAACCGCGGATTTGATACCGAGATCGGTTGCGCATTCGAGATGAAGCTTGCCGACACCTCATGTGTCAACTGCGGTCAGTGTATCGTTGCCTGCCCGACCGGCGCACTTCACGAGAAGGATCAGACGGAAGAGGTCTTTGCCGCTCTTGCCGATCCCGACAAAAAGGTATACATCTGCACAGCGCCCTCTGTCCGTGCGACGATAGGAGAGTGCTTCGGATATGCTCCCGGAACAGATGTCGAGGGCAAGATGGTCGCAGCTATCAGGAGGCTTGGCTTTGACGGCGTTTTCGATATGAACTTTTCTGCTGACCTCACCATTATGGAGGAGGGCTATGAGCTGATAAGCAGGATCAAGGAAAACAAGAACCTTCCTCTCATTACCTCTTGCTCACCCGGCTGGATAAAATACTGTGAGCACTATTTCCCGGAATTTACAGATAACCTTTCTACCTGCAAGTCTCCCCAGCAGATGTTCGGTTCGGTCATGAAGACATACTTTGCCCAGAAGAACGGCCTTGATCCGAAGGATATTTACTTTGTGTCGGCTATCCCCTGCACGGCGAAGAAGTTTGAGGTCAGGCGCGATCATCAATGCGCGGCGGGAGAAGGCATTCCCGACGTCGACGTAGCGATCACGACTCGCGAGCTCGGCAGAATGATCGAGAAGGCGGGTATAGACTTCAGGGCTCTTGAAGACGAGGAGTTCGACAATCCCTTCAGCATCGGTTCGGGCGCCGGAGCTATATTCGGAACTACCGGCGGCGTTATGGAGGCTGCTCTCCGTACTGCTGCCGAGGTCCTTACCGGTAAAGAACTCAAGAAGGTCGAATTCAGCGAGGTCCGCGGTAACAAGGCTATCAAGCTCGCAACTTACGACCTTGGCGGTCTGACGGTCAAGGTTGCCGTCGCCAGCGGAACGAAGAACGCAAAGGAGCTTCTGAATAAGATCAAATCGGGCGAGGTCGAGGCACAGTTCGTAGAGATCATGTGCTGCCCGGGCGGATGCGTAAACGGAGGCGGTCAGCCGACTCAGCCGGCTTATGTCCGTAATAATACCGACCTTCAGGGACTCCGCGCAGCGGTCCTTTACAATGCCGACGCGAATAAGCTGAAGTACAGAAAATCTCATGATAATCCGCAGATCAAGCAGATCTATGCCGAATTCTTCGGTGAGCCCAACAGCCACAAGGCGCACGAGATTCTTCACACCTCGTACGTCAAACGCGGGCTTTGAGATAACATAAGTTTACAGTAAAAATGCTCCTACGCATAAAGCGTAGGAGCATTTTTCAATCTGACTGAAAATAACGGTGCAAAACCGGGTAAAATAATAAAAAAAACAGGGAAGCAAAATGAATATAACTGTTGTATGCGATGTGCTTGGATTGCCGAACAACGGCACTTCAATGGCGGCTTTCAATCTTATAAACAGTATGAGAGCCAGAGGACACCGCGTAAAGGTAGTCTGTCCTGATGCCGACAAATCCGGGCGCGAGGACTACTTTATAACTCCGAGATATAATTTCGGCGTGTTCAATAAATATGTAGCGAAGAACGGCGTTTCTCTCGGGAAGGCAGACGAGGATATTCTCCGTGCGGCAATGGCTGATGCCGAAGTCGTTCATATACTTCTGCCTTTTTCTCTCGGAATGTCCGCCGGGAAGCTCGCAATAGAGAAAGGGCTGCCGATTACGGCGAGCTTCCACTGCCAAGCCGAAAATATCACGAGTCATATTCACCTGAAGGACAGCAAACAGGCGAATCTTATGACCTATAAGATATTAAGACACAAATTTTTCGATAAGTGTGACTGTATTCACTATCCGAGCAAGTTTATCTGTGATACATTCGAGAGCTGTACCGGTCCTACAAATCATTATATTATTTCTAACGGAGTCAGCGGAGATTTCAGACCTATTCCTGTAGACAAGCCGGAAGAGCTGAAGAATAAATTCGTAATTCTCTTTTCGGGCAGGTACAGCAGGGAGAAGCGTCACGATATTCTGACCGATGCTATCACACTTTCAAAGCACCGGGACATCATAGTTCCTATTTACGCCGGATGCGGACCGCTTGAAAAAGAGATCCGCGAACACGCTTTGAGAAAGCTCGGGTGCGCGCCCGTGATGAGATTTTTCAACCGCGGCGAGATTGTAAAGGTGATCAATTATTCCGACCTTTATGTTCACCCCGCCGAGATAGAGATAGAGGCTATCTCATGCCTTGAAGCAATATCATGTGGGCGTATTCCGGTAATAAACAATTCTCCTCGGAGCGCCACGAGATATTTCGCGCTTACCGAAGATAACCTTTTCAGATGCAACGACCCTCGGGATCTTGCCTGCAAGATCGATCATTGGATAGAAAATCCCGAAGATCGGAAAAAATGCGAGGAACGTTATCTGGGGTATGCTGCGCAATTTTCGTTTGAGTCATGTATGGATAAGATGGAGCAGATGCTTTTTGATGCGGTAAAACTTAAGAAGCGGTAAACCAAAGGCTTCCGATCTCGGGAGCCTTTTTGTATAATATAAACAATAGTTACACAAATCAGCGAGATACAACTAATTAAAATGTTGAACTTAATAAAATTTCTATAAGTCTATTGACAAAGTGATACGCCTGTGGTATCATATTATCGCTTTAGTTGAGTAAAGCAATGAAGCGTTTTGGAGGACAAAAAAATGAAAAAAGTAATTGCTATCTTGTTGCTGGCTGTGGTTATTGCACTTCCGCTCGTTTCGTGCGCGAACGGAACCGATTCGGATGCAGAGTATGTAGAGAAAAAAGGCACTCTTATAATCGGTATAACTTATTTTGAGCCTATGAACTATATTGAGAACGGTGAACTGACGGGCTTTGAGACCGAGTTTGCAAAAGAGGTATGTAAGATCCTCGGTGTCACCCCGAAATTTCAGGAGATAAACTGGGAGACAAAGGAGATAGAGCTTAAGGGAAAGACGATCGATTGCATCTGGAACGGACTTACGATAACCGACGATAGAAAAGAAGCTATGTCGATATCTAATGCATATATGAAGAACAAACAGGTTCTCGTCATGAAGAAGGATAAGATCGGGACCTATACCGATGCCGCTTCCTTCAAGGATGTAAAGATCGTTGCCGAGGTGGAATCGGCGGGTGAAGCGGTCGCAACAAAGAATGATCTTTTCAAGAACGCGAATTACACTGCTGTAAATTCCATGAAAGATGCGGTCATGGAGGTTGCCGCCGGCACTGCAGATGCCTGCATCATCGACTACATAACGGCTCTCGGAATGATAGGAGAGGGAACCTCATTTGAAGGTCTTGCGGTTGATAAGAATTTTGCCTTCGGTGAAGAGGAATACGGAATTGCCTTCAGAAAAGGCAGTGATCTCACAGCTAAGGTCAACGCCGCAATAGAAGAGCTTAAGAAAAACGGTAAGCTCGAGGAGATAGCCAACAAGTATAAGCTCGGAGAGCAACTTATAAAGTAAGATGTCTGAAATCGTTCAGTCGCTGACCTCGGGATTTTTGCTGAATGTACTTATATTCTTCTCGACCTTGGTCGGTGCCGTACCGCTCGGAATTCTTATTATGTTCGGAACACGGTCGAAAGTAAAGCCCTTGGCATGGCTTTTCAAAACGGTCGTGTGGATTATTAGGGGAACACCGCTGATGCTTCAGCTGATAGCGGTGTTTTTCCTGCCGAGTATTATGTTTGGTCAGACCTTTGACCGTGTGACCGCTGCGATAATTGCGTTTATTATTAATTATGCCTGTTATTTTTCGGAGATATTCCGCGGAGGCATTGAAAGCATTCCGAAAGGTCAGTACGAGGCAGGCGCGGTACTCGGAATGACGGGTTCTCAGGTATTCTTCAAGGTCGTATTTATGCAGGTGGTCAAGCGTATCGTTCCCCCAATGGGCAACGAAATAATTACGCTTATCAAAGACACCTCGCTCGCAAATATTATCTCGGTCGCCGAGATCATTATGACCTCTAAACGATTTCTTGCAAAGGGAAATATTTAGGTTCAACCGAATGCAATTTATAATTGAAGGGAAGACGGTCTTCTTGAGACCAAATTCAGAGGACGAAAACATAGCCCTAACTCAGATTAAACTTCCTATAGACCAATTTATAAGCGGAAGATTGCAAGAAAACATAGATGGGGTAGAAAACGTCAAGAGTTCTTTTGAAACCGTAATGATAGGCACTCCATCCATATCGTATTATGGCGCAAACATAAGGGTTCTATACACCAAGAAGCTAAAGGCTGGGGACAGGTTTAGGCTTATAAGCAGACTTTATCCTAAGTTCAATTTTGTGTACGAGATAATAAATATAAAATATGACTTGCAACTCAGAGGTCAAAACTTTTATATGGATTTAGAGTGCATAAGAAGTAGGAATAGCAAATAGTGGCAAAGATAGTTTCAGTAGAAGACGGCAGCAATGCCATAATGGGAGCTTCATTTCAAAATGATGCAAGCTTGCTGTATCCCACTAAAGCTTCTCAGAAGCAACTTATGCGAGAGTATGTGCTGTCGGCTATTCAGTTTAGGTTGCCAGCTATTGTTTCCGCGTACGATTACGACACAAATATCGCAACAGTACGAATTGCCACAAAGAAAAAGACAACACATAAGGACGATGATGGCAATTTCATAGACATCGACTACCCCGAATATAGAATTAGGGTGAATCAGCCATTCGCTAACATAAACGGAGGAAGTATCGGTGTTTTGTTTCCAATATCTGTGGGAGATACGGGATGGATAGAGTCTGCTGATTGTAATTGCGACAAGTTCTTCTTAGACCCGTCTAAAATTCAAGATTCTTCAAATGACTTTGGGAAATTTTTGTTCCAGTATGGAAGCTTTACTCCGTGCGTATGGAATCCAGAATCAAATTGGAAAGTTTTGGAGGAAGATAAAGGTTGCATAGCGATTCGGAACGCGGATGGGGATTTGAGGATAACCGTTAATCCACAAACCAAAGACATA
>CALYSG010000038.1 GCA_945485605.1 uncultured Clostridia bacterium | reverse complement strand
CAACGAATTCGAGCTTGATGAGGGCGATGATGAGTTCGATATCCGCACGCTTGAAGAAGAAGTCGGTGATGAGGTAAACAATGTCTGATGAGCTCGGCGAGTCTTCGGTAAATATCGAGGTCACGGAGATCTCACGGTCTGAGGACGGCGCGCTCGTGACGCTAAGCATAACCATGTCTTCGGGCAAAAAGCGCGACAGACGTGCACTCGTACTGACTGAGAATGATTTTACAGACCTCGGGATCAAGCGGGGTGAGATAGGAAGAGAGACCTTTGAGCTTGCGGAAAAAAGAGCAAGGCTCTGCGAGGCGATTCGCCGCGGAGAGAATATCCTCGGCTACGGCGCGAATTCCAAAAAGAGGCTCGAAATGAAGCTGAGGCACAAGGGATTTGACGCCGAAACGGCTGCCGAGGCTGTCGGAATACTTTCCGAACGCGGCTATATAAACGAATATTCCGACGCGCTTCGCGATGCGAGGAGGAGCGCGTCCGGCTTTCACGGTCCGCGTCTGATAGCCTCTCAGCTATTGGAAAAGGGATACAGCAAAGAAACCGTCACATCGGTGCTCGGCTCGCTCGGAGATCTGGATTTCACTCGCCTTTGCGCCGATTTCATAAAGAAAAAATATGATCCTTTTCCGTCGGAAAAACAGGAAAGAGACAAGGCGTTTGCAACACTTATGCGGCGCGGATATCCCTTGTCGACCGTGCGCGAGGCGTTGACTCTCCTGGAAGAGGAATAAAAAGTCGGCTTTTTGTCCGAAAAGTGCCGGTATCATTCGGTCAAAGCCTGAAAAAAGGCAACGTTTTCGGAAAGCCGATAGAAACGGGGAGGGCCTTCTTTTAAGAAGGTCCTCCCCGCAAAAATATTTATTGTATCAATAGACCCTGACCTCGTGAATAAGCACGGTGTCGGAACCGTTCGTGGTCAGCGGCGTGACCTTGACCCTGTCGGCGGAAACTCCGGAGAAGGGAAGGACGACACGGCGCTGGTGATTATCCTTTATCTGCGCCCGGGCGACCTGTTCACCCTTCAGGTAAAGGGTGACCTCGGCGTCCTTTACGAGCTCGGCGGGCACACCGGGTCTCTGCTGTTTTTGGCGGTTAGGAGCCATCGTGACCCTTATCGGGTAGGCGAAATCCGACTCGAAGGTGAGGTTCACGCGCTTTATCTCGTGCTCACCGTCAAGGTCAAGCGTGAGGCTTTCACCCGGCTTGCAGAGCCATCCGTTCTTGTCGCCGTCAAGGGTTCTCGACGCGCCGCGTGTGACCTTTTCGGGCTCACCGCCGGGAAGGTAGGAGGTCGCGCTGACCTTAGCCCCGAGAGCGAGGTCAGCCTTATCATTGTTGAATATACCCGGGATATAGCCGTCGTTTTCAAGTATCTTCTGCTGAAGCTCCTCAATATGAGGCGCGAGCGCACGGGGATCGCAGTTATACTTACGGCATAGTGCCGCTGCGATGCCGACCGCCTCACCGCCGATGGCACAGCACCCGATGATGCGCGTGCTCGCAAGCCCGAGCTTCGTCGTGCTGATGTCTCTGCCTGCCATAAAGAGGTTCTCTATATTCTTCGAGTAATACGATCTGTAAGGGATCGTGTAGACGCCGCGGTAGAAGTTGCAGTCGGAGGGCAGCTTGTCAAAATCGAGCAGACCGTGTGCGGCGTGAAGGTCAACGCACCAGCCTCCGTAGCAGACCGCGTCTTCGAACTGCTTGTGCTCGAGAATGTCTGCCTCCGAGAGTATGTAGTCACCCATGAGTCTGCGGCTCTCTCTCATTCCGGGAAGCGCGCCGACCCACTCAAGCTCGTAATTTTCCGCGTGGTGCTGATGCACGCCCTCGTCGTTGTTCTTTATGTGATCCCAAAGACCGTAGGCGTAGGCGTAAAGGTCGTCGCGTATCTTCTCGTAATCGGGAATGATATCTTCTCCGTCGCCCATAAGCTCGAGCCACCAGTATCCGTAGTCGATGCACGCCGAGCTCGTCATGGATGTCCTTCTGTACTCCTCGGGATCCGGGGATTCGGAGCAGTCGATCTTCTCTCTCATCTCGACGCAATGGATCCTTTTCGCAAGCTGTTTCTCCGAGAGGTGCTTTGCGAATGCGGGAGGCGTGAACTTAACCGGATGGCCGACGTTTTTCGCCTTAAGCATGATCGTGTTGCCCATCCTGTTGTTATTTGCGACCTCGGGTGCGTGTGGCTCGCCGAACTCCGACTTTGCCTCGCTGCCCTGTCTGTACTCGGCGCCGGCGTAGTATCCGAGAGTGCCGTTACCAGTCGCGTCAATGAAGAGCGGAGCGCTGATGAGGAAGCGCATCTCGGTAGTTTCCTGAACGCAGAGAATGGAGCTTATCCTGTTCCCCTCGGTCACGCAGTCGTACATGACCGTGTTGAAGAAGACCTCAAGGTTCTCTTCCGCCTTTGCCTTTTCAAAGAGGACCATGTCCCATACGGAGTAGCAGAAGCCGTCGTTGCAGCTCTTGTTTTCGAGCATAAGCTCGTAGAGAAGTCCGCCTTCGGCATATTCGGGCTGCTTCAGCGACTGATCGGCGCCCGAGATATGGATCCTTATCTCGCTCGAGGCGTTTCCGCCGAGCACGGGGCGCGCGTGGATAAGGGCGACTTTGATCCCCTGCCTTGCCGCCGCGATAGCGGCGCAAAGTCCGGACATTCCTCCGCCGACGACTACGGCGTCGTAGCTTTTTTCTTCATACCTGATGCTTGTATTCATTTATTTTTTCCTTTCACCGGATTGTAATTGAATATGAAAACGAAGATCTTATCTCCGCTGTGGCCGCGAAGGCTGTATTCTCCCGTTTCGATCACGAATTCGTCAGTAATTGCGCCGTCGTCGCGCCTGTCATCTATCCATGGCCGCATGAGCGCCGTGTCGTCCTCGTATTCGTCGGCGGTCAGAAGGATGAAGTAGCGGTCGACGCCTTCCTTATCCTCGAAGTAGTCCTTCGGTACCTGATATTTATATGCGGTTGGAAGGGTAGAATTCTCGTAGATGTTCGCGACCTCGATATTTCTGTCGGAGAACATCGTGATCGATTCAGCCCACCAGAAGTTTGCGTAGCCGTATTTTAGATCCCGTGCCGTGAGCTCCTCTACACAGACGTGCCATACGTTGTCCTGACCGTAGTCGCGCGGCATCTTCGCTATCGCCGTGAATGATATCGCCGATACGAGAATAAGGCAGGAAAGCAGGCTGACTCCGAGCCTTCTTGCAAATCCGCACTGCCTTATAAGCTCAAATGCCGTAACGACAGAGAGGATCACGGACGTTCCGAGCATCGGTGTGAGTCGCCAGTTTGCTCCTCCGAGACGTCCGAAGGTCACGGCGAAGAGTATGAACGCCGAGACGGCAAAGTGACCTATAAGAGCTGCGCGGATGCCGCGGCTCTTTATCTTCTTATAGAAGAAAAGCATCACGACGGGAGCGGCGAGGAGCAGGAAGGCTCCGAGGATCCTTATCATATTGATGATCGAATCACGGCTCACGAGAGGATCCTTCGCCTTCACCGACACCCCGAGAAGGCTCAGCCAATTCGTAAAGAATCCGAGGAAATTGTTTACCCATGTATTCATCGCGCTGTACGAAGAGTATGCGTCGGCGTACCCGGCGGTAACTCCGCCCGAGGCGTATCCGATGAGAAGGTATCCGAAGACCGAAGCGGCACCTATCAGCGCGAGCATAGTGAAAACGCGCAGATTGCCCTTTGAGAAAAACTTCGTCTCGGCATCAAGGACTCTCTCGGCGAAGATCCCCGCGATCACGGGAAGGGTAAAGCAGACAAGCGACTGAAGCCCGTCGGTCGCCGCCATAAGAGAGAAAACGATCAGAAGTGCCGGTCGTATCCACGCGCGGCTGCGAAGGAGCTCCGCTGCGTGATCGGGCTTCTTTTTCGAGAAAACAAGGCATAAGACAGCGAAAACGATCGTGACGAGGATGATGATTCCGGCGGAAATGAAAAAGCCCTTGACCGTTTTCATTCCGATCGCCGCGACAATAAGGCTCACGACAGCAACCGGTATGAAGATCGCGAAGTCGATAAGACAGCGCGAGGTCTTTCTTGTGTCGGTGAGTATCCCGCCTTCGCGGAATATCCTGACCGCAAGTCCGAATCCGAGGCAGAAGAAGAGTATACCTAAATTGTAATAGAAGATATGCTCCCACATGATCTCGCGGAGCTTCGCGCTCGAGGACATTATGAGAAGCAGAAGCGACACGGTCGACGCAGACGCGATCCTTCCGAGGCCGAAGCCTCTCGCCATATAGTAAGCGGCGGCGGCGAGCATCAGCGCATAGGTGCAGAGTCCGAGTATCTGCGCCGTCATCGAATATCCAAAGAGTGCTATATACGGCAGGAAGATGAGATTCCCGCCGAAGGGCAGTATCGCCGCGTAATGGAAATTGTCTCCGATGAGCTTTCCGGAGACGAAGGTCTCGTATGCCCATGTGAGCGAGTCGGTGCAGTCGGAGGTCATGTATCCTTCTGCAGGTCCCGTTATGTAGTATATGACCGTTCCGACACCCAAAAGAAGGATCAGGATCGGAAGGACTATGCTCTTTATTATTCCGAATACCTTTGATGCTGTGGATGCACCTTCGGGTTTTTGGCTGTCAGTTCTTGTCATTTTCTTTTTTCTCCGTGTCGCCGTCGGATTTTTCCTCGTGGTATTCCTTCTCGGTGTTGACCTCCCATACGCTTATCTTGTCGGTAACACCGTTCTTCACGCACTCGACAGCCTTCATAGCCGTCAGCATGGAATGATCCATATTGTTGTACTTGTGCTGACCGTTTCTGCCTATGCACCAGAGATTTCCGAAGCCCGAGAGGTAGTTTTTGACAGTATCGAATTCCGAATAGGTGTCAAAGTAGGCGGGATATGCCTTCTTGACCCTGATCCTCACCGAATCGAGAACGTCGGCTTCGTCGATCACGCCGATAGAGGCGAGCTCACGGGTGGCGAAGGCTATGAAGCTGTCATCGGGCATATTCCAGTATTCGTCGCCCTCGTTGCAGAAATATTCAAGCCCGATCCAGACCGTGTTTTCGAGATCCTTAACCATGTAGGGAGACCAGTTGTTGAATATCTGGAGCCTTCCGAGCTTTACGTCTCCCTCCTGCACATATATCCAGCAGTCGGGGACGATGTTTCCGACCGTGCGGAAATTGGTCTCGTTCTTTATTTTCAGCTTGTTGACGAGCAGTCCGACCGTCATGAAGTCGCGGTAAGGCAGACCGGCGGCTATGCGGCTGACGTCGTCCGGGACTTTCTCTCCTTCGAGTCCGGCGACGAGGTCCTTGACAGGCATCGTCGAGAAGAATTCATCACCTTCGTAAGAGACCTTTTGACCGTCCTTCTCGGCTATGACCTTTTTTACCGAGTTGCCCTCTGTCACTATGTTCGTGACCTTCGCGCCGCGGACGATAGTACCGCCGAGACGCTCGATCTCCGACGCCATCATCTCATAGAGCTGACCGGGGCCCTTCTTCGGGTAGGAATATTGCTCGATGAGAGAGGTCTCGACCTTGCCGCCGGCTTTTTTGAAGGGCTTGGCAAGGAAGTTCCCTATGGCTTTCATAAGGGACAGCCCCTTGACTCTCTGCGCGCCCCAGTCGGCGGAGATGTCCTTCGGATCGCGTCCCCACAGCTTCTCGGTATAGCCCTCGAAGAACATTTCGTAAAGCGGCTGACCGAAACGGTTTATGTAAAAATTGCGGAGAGAGTCTTCTTCTTTCTTGCAGACCGTCGATTTGAGATAGCCGAAGCCTGCCTTTACCGTCCTTTTGAAGCCCATATTGCGGAAGGTAGCGGGCTTTAGGGATATCGGGTAGTCGAAGAATTTTTTAAGGTAATATATGCGCGAAACGCGGCGACGGAGGAGCATGACGCGATCCTCTTTTTCGGGGTCGGGTCCGTCGGGTGAGAGAGCCTTCTCGTTGCCGAGAATGATATCGTCCTTTGCGGGAGCACCCTGCATCGGCATAAGCTCGTCCCAGAGCGCGTTGACCTCGGGGCTTTTGGTGAAAAAGCGGTGACCGCCTATGTCCATTCGGTTGCCGTTGTGCTCCACGGTTCGTGAGATTCCGCCGACGAAGTCCTCTTCCTCAAGTATTATGGGCTTTATGTCGGTGTCACGGAGCAGACAGTATGCCGCCGTAAGTCCGGCGGGACCCGCGCCGATTATGATCGCTGTTTTTTGGTTTTCGTTCATTATATCTTCTCCTTCCGGGAGCTTTTCCGTACATTTATTTTATTATATCATATTCCCGCCGATTAGTCAAATGAATAATCATCAATTTGCGAAGCAAAAGGGCTTTTCCCATACCTGTTTTGACAGTGCGGTCGGAATTCGGTCAGGGTAATACAATGCGGCAAAGGGGAGCCGAAAAAGCGCGGACCGAAAAAGCAAGAAATGAGTTGCCTTTCGGTCCGCCTGAAAATTATACTTTCGTGTTACGGCTTGCACGAGCCGCAGGGAGAATAGCCTTGTGCTATAAGCTCTTCACGAGTGGCTGTCGTATACTGTTTGTTCTTTTCGGAGATTTGCTTTACGCTGCTGCAGGTAGGCAAGTGGATCTTTTTACTACTGGTATTCAGAACATAGGTACACTCGGGCATTCCGGTCGTCGTCGCGTCCGCGCCGCCGGCAAGGCGGTTGTCTCCCGTCGCGTAGTCGATCTCGATCCCCGGCTGGACATTGTAGCAGAATGCGTTGTATTTTATACCCTTGCCCTCGTCTTCAACGGAGTATCCCTCCATGAGCACGCCGCGAGCGACGAGCTCTTCGCCCTCGAATATCGGGGTGACGCGGTACATGACGTGGTTTCCGCTCGCCTTTATGTAGTCGTATACCTCACATTCGAACTTATCCATGCCCGTCGCGTTCATGTAACGGGTACCGGTGATAAGGTTCTGCTGATTTGCGTCCTGTCCCGTGAATTTGTGCGCGATAAGGTGACTGCGGTTATAGAGTGAGCCGCCCTCGACTATGCTGTAGGATACCGAATGCCAGCCGGTGGGCTTCACCGAGCTTATATCGCCGCGACCTTTTGTCGGGAAAAGCTCTTTGCCGAGGCAGGCATGGACCTCGCCGCAGCGCCCGAGCGAGTCAAGCTCGCTGTAATACTCGTAAGCCGTCGTCGTTATCTCCTCCGGGGTGAAGAAGGGAATGTTGTCGTTCACTACAGTGTACGGACTGCCCGAATATTCCGGAATGTCCGAATAGGAGATCGGATACTTTTCATCGCTGTTGCCAATGGTGGTATTGACGCTTGCCCCGGTTGTCGTGACCTCTGTGGGATCAGTCTTGGTTTCCGAAGGAACATATGAGGTGCTGCCTCCGTTATCCTCCGGCACGCTGCACGCGGAAAGCGCGAGCATCATAAGTAAGGAAAGGATAAGGCAGAGCGCCTTTAAGCCGTAATGTCTCTTTTTCAAGGTTATATCACCGTCCTCGTTCGATATATTTTCATTATATCACATAAATTCTTATGTTGCAAGTCAAATATTGCGCAAATGTAACTTCTTTCATCCCCCCTTGACAAAATGCGGCGATCGGAGTAAAATATCGCACAGATAGTTAAGTAATTAATTAACTAATTTGAGAGGGAGGATCACAATGGAACATCGACCGCTTATGTTAGAAATGAAATGCACGGCAAGGGCATGGGATGACTATATCCGTCGTCTGGCTGCCGAGGCGGGTGTGCCCGACGGTTACCGTGCAACGCTCATGTTTATTGCCCGCAATCCCGGCGCGAGCCAAAAATCCGTAGCAGAACACAACCGCGTTACCTCTGCCGCCGTCAGCCAAACCGTGCGCGATATGATCTCCGACGGATATCTTTACCGCGAATCTGACAGCGAGGATCTTCGCGCCTCGCACCTTTTTCTGACAAAGAAGGGAAGGGAGGCGGACGACCGCCTTCGGGAGAAGGTCATAGCCGCCGAGCAAGCCGTCGGTAACGCTCTCACGCCCGAAGAGTTTGACGAAACGATCCGTATCCTTCGCCGCGTGAGAGATGTGCTTGGAATTGACGAGCGAAGACCGTAAGCATGATTAATTATTCCGGAGAAAAATATGCTGAAATATCTGAAAAAATACTGGTATTGGTGCCTTATTGCACCTATTTTCATGGTCGGGGAGATAACTATGGACCTTCTCCAGCCCGATCTGATGGCGAAGATCGTCGATGACGGCGTTCTCGCCGGAAATATGGACATCATCGTATCGACGGGTGTCAGAATGATCCTTTTTGTGATGCTCGGCGGGCTTTGCGGCATACTGTGCGGTGTTTTCACGAACCTCGCGTCGCAGAATTTTGCAAACGACCTTCGCAAGAGCCTTTTTTCACATATAATGAATCTCTCCTTCAGCGACACCGACAAGATCTCGACCGGATCGCTCGTGACAAGGCTCACAAACGACGTAACGCAGGTACAGAACATGGTCGCCATGTCAATGAGAGGCGTCGTCCGCAGCGGTATAATGTTTGTCGGCGGAATAATAATGCTCTCGCTGCAGTCGCCGAAGTTCGCCATTGTGACTGCCTGTGCTCTTCCGATAGTCATTGCACTCGTGATATTTTTCCTCAAGAAAGCGTCACCTATGTTCTCTATGGTTCAGAAGAAGCTCGACGGTGTAAACAACGTTATGCAGGAGGACGTCGCGGGTGCCCGAGTTGTGAAGGCTTACGTCAAGGAGGATCACGAGCTCGACCGATTTGATAAAGCAAACGACGCGCTCTGTAAGGTAAACCTGAAGGTCCAGTACCTTCTTGCCTTCATGATGCCGTGTATGAATATAATCCTTAACCTTTGCGTTATAGGGGTGATATTCATCGGCGGGCTTAATGTACGCGACGGAGGCTCGATGCGTCCGGGTGAGATAATCGCTGCCATCACATACGTATCCATGATCCTTCACGGAGTCGTATTTATGGCGGGAATATTCCAGACCTTCACCCGTGCAAAGGCTTCGGTCGACCGAATAAACGAAGTCCTCGCCTGCAGTACCTCGGCTGAGGGCGGCGGCTTTGACGGTCAGACCGAAAAGCGCGGTGAGATAGAATTTCGCGGTGTCAGCTTCTGTTACCCCGGATCGTCTGACGGTTCGGAGGTGCTGAAAAACATCGACCTTAAGATAAAAAGCGGCGAGACCTTTGCGATCCTCGGAGCTACGGGATCGGGAAAGTCGACGCTCGTAAACCTCATCCCGCGTTTTTACGACGCGACGGAGGGCAATATCCTCGTCGACGGGATAAACGTGAAGGACTACGATACGACCGCTCTTCGCGACAAGATCGCGATAGTCCTCCAGAAAGCCGAGCTGTACTCGCGCCCGATAGAGGCAAACATACGCTGGGGCAAGGACTCGGCGACACCGCGGGAGATAAAGGACGCGGCAACAGTTGCACAGGCGGACGATTTCATCTGTTCGACGGCGAACGGCTACTACACTCCGGTCAGCGAGGGCGGACATTCGCTCTCGGGCGGGCAGAAGCAGAGGATCGCGATCTCCCGTGCGATCCTTCGCGATGCCGAGATAATGATCTTCGACGACTCGACGAGTGCGCTCGACCTCGGAACCGAGGCAAGGCTATATGAGTCGCTCGGAAAAGCCAAGCCCGGAGTAACGAAGATAATTATCGCGCAGAGGATAGCCTCGGTCAGAAATGCGGACCGGATCGCCGTTCTCGACGGGGGGAAGATCTCGGCGATCGGAAGCCACGATGAGCTTCTGAAAACCTCCGAGATATATCGCGATATTTACAGATCACAGCTGAAAGAGGACTGAAAGGGGGATAAAAGATATGAATGACGAAAAAAGAACAGATCAAGAACTCCCCCGCGGGTTTGAATCGGGTCCCGTCGAGGCTACCGCCTTCAAGGCTGCCGAAATGAACCGCGACAAAAACCGCGTTAACTTCCACGGTCCGGGAAGAGGAGGTCCCCCGGGGCGCCCCGGTCAGGTATTCGAAAAGCCGAAGGCGGGCAAGGCGACGGTCGGACGGCTCATAAAGTATTTCGGCAGGGAAAAAATGCTTCTGATATTTTTGATCGCGGCGGTGCTTGCCGTTACGGTTGCCTCGCTGATCGCGCCGATGCTTCAGGGCAACGCGGTCGATATAATAAAGGAGATATTTGACCTGAATGCGGCGGGATCGCCCGACCGCGACCTTATTGCGATAAGTTGGGAAAAGCTCTGCGCGACTATTGCGATAATGCTCGGCATATACCTGTTGAGTGCGTGCTTCTCTCTTGCGCAGTCGCTATTCTCGGCTCACCTCAGCCAGAGGATCGTAAGGAGAATGCGACACGACCTATTCAGGAAGATCGACAATCTTTCGATAAAATATCTTGACACTCACTCGAACGGCGACATAATGAGCCGTATGACGAATGATATAGAGAATGTCTCGAATACCGTGTCGCAGAGCCTCGGATCGCTCGTTTCGGGCGTGCTGACGGTCATCGGAACGGTGGCGATCATGTTCATCTACTGCTGGCAGCTCACCCTTATAACCCTTGTGACTGTCGTCATAACCCTTGTCGTGACGCGTTCGCTGTCAAAGGTCATGAGAAAGCTGTTCCGCCGCCGTTCGGAGGTCCTCGGTCAGCTCAACGGACATTCCGAGGAGATGATAACGGGGTACAGGTCGATAGTCGCGTACAATAAACAGAATGATGTTACGGAGGAATTCAACCGCACCTCCGACGAGCTGACAAAGGTAGGGATCAAGGCGGAGATCCTCGGCGGTTCTATGGGTCCTATCATGAACTGCATCTCGAATATCAGCTTCGTTATAGTGGCGGCGTTCGGAGGATACTTTGCTCTTCCCTCGGTTGGGATCATAAGCATAGGCACTATCTCGATGTTCATAATCTTCGCAAAGCAGTTCTCGCGCCCGATCAATGAGATAGCCCAGCTCTACGGCTCTCTGCAGACCGCTATTGCAGGTGCCGAGAGGATCTTTGAGATCCTTGATCAACCCGACGAGGACAACAGCGGCGATACCGGTATGGATAGCGTCCGGGGCGAGATATCATTCAGGAACGTAAACTTCTCGTATATTCCGGGCAAGCAGGTGCTGTATGACTTCAGCCTTGATGTGCGCCCGGGGCAGAAGATAGCCCTTGTCGGCGCGACCGGCTCGGGAAAGACGACGGTCGTAAACCTTCTGATGCGTTTTTATCCGGTCGATTCGGGCGAGATCCTCATTGACGGAGTGAATGTCTCGGAGCTCAGGCGCGACGACCTTCGCCACAATACCGCGATAGTGCTTCAGGATACCGTGCTCTTCTCGGATACGATAGGCTACAATATCAAGTACGCGCGCCCCGATGCCTCTGATGAAGAAATGATCCGCGCCGCAGAGATGAGCAACTCGGCGTACTTCATAGATAAACTGCCGGAGGGGTATGCGACCTGCTTAAAGCAGGCGGGCGCGAATCTTTCGCAGGGGCAGAGACAGCTCCTTGCAATAGCGCGGGCGATACTTGCCGATCCGAAGATCCTGATCCTTGACGAGGCTACGAGCTCGGTCGACACGAGGACAGAACAGCATATTCAGGATGCTATGGTGAACCTTATGAAGAACCGTACGAGCCTTATTATCGCGCACAGGCTCTCTACGGTGCGCGACGCCGATATAATAGTCGTAATGGATCACGGAAGGGTGGTCGAAACGGGCAACCATGAGGAGCTTCTCGAAAAGAAGGGAATATACTATAAGCTCTATATGACCCAGTTTGCCGGGAATCAAACATAATCATATTTTTTTGGGACCTCCTGATCAGGAGGTCCCAAAAAAGCGATTTGATTTATTTTAATTAAGCCTTGTCGTAAAGTCCGATCAGGTAGAGCCCGACCTTGTAGCAGAATTTGCCGAGCTCTATGCGGAGCTCGTCGGGGACCTTGCCCATTATCCCGTGGATCTCATAGGTGAAGTCGCCCGGGTAGTCTATCTCCTTCAGCAGGGGCATGAGCTCTTCCCAAGGCGTCGTGCCGCGGACGAAGGGAACGTAATGGTCGTCGTTGTTTCCGCAGTTTTCCTGCACGTGGGTAGCCTTTAAGCGGTGCCCGAGCTTGCGTAGCGCGGGGACCTGATCCTTGTAAACGAGCTGAGCGTGACCGAAGTCCCATGCTCCCTGTATATCGGGATCGGCGAAATCGTCGATGACCGCGATCTGTTCCTCGACCGTTGCTGTGAATCGGTGCTTTGTCTTTGCGGGGTGGAATTCCGCCATATTTTCGACGGCGATGCCGGTTCCGACCTTTTTTGCAAGCTCAAGGTAGGGCGAGTAGAACTCGCGGTTGATCTTAAGGTTATATTCGCGAGACATTTCGGCATCCGTCGTCGCGGTCTGCGCGTGCGTGACCACCCACTTGACTCCGAGTCGTGCCGATGCAATTATCGAGCGTTTTACCGACTCGTCATACCATTCGCGGTATTCGTCGGTGAGGGGCGGAATGTCGTTGCGGTAAAGGTTTGAGTCAAACGGTGCGTGCGACTGCGTGAAGACTACGCCGAGCTTTGCGGCATGGTTGCCTATCTCGTCGATCTTAGTTTCCCAGTCGTCGCCGAGAAGCTCGCTGCCCGACTTTTTGTTTGAGGCAGAGCAGAAATTGAGGTCGATGTGACGGAATCCGCACTCGTAACACATATCTATTGATTCAATGAGGGAGTTTCTGCCGCCCTGACGGTGAGCCGGGAAAATGCAGGTTGATGTTGAGAGTTCCATAGAAAAAAGATCCTTTGCAAAAATATTTTCTTTGACTTTGGGGGAATAACATATTGACAAATGCCACGACATAG
>CALYSG010000037.1 GCA_945485605.1 uncultured Clostridia bacterium | reverse complement strand
AAGGCTCTGCCTTCGGAAACCGCAAGCCTTTAAAAAGGCTTGACCTAAACTTTAAAAAAGGCGGGCGAAAACTTTTAATAAGGGTTAAACGATCTCGCAGGGCAGGTCAAGCAACTCGGCAAAGAAGGCGAGCTGCTCGGGTGTGGCTCCGTAGACGAGCGCACTGTGGTGCGTGACGCCGAAGGAGCTGATCGTCTCGAGAAATTCCGCGATCGGCAGGCTCGGCTTCATCCAGCCTCTCACCCTCGTTTCGAAATTCTTGTCTTCCCCCGCGTCAAGCATCTCTACCTGCGAGATAAGGAGCCTGAAGCCCTCCCCGTCGCGATAGAGGTTCAAAAAGGTCGCCTCGCCCGACATGTATCTTCCGTAGGCTACAACGGGATCGTCGGCGCTTCCGAAGACGAAATTTATCTTCTTCATGCCCGGCTTTCCGTCGGTCAGGTTCGGGTTAAACTCGCCCATGTGGCTGAGCAGAAGGCTCCCGCCCTTCCAGTCGGGGCAGAATATCTCTACAAAGCTGCTCCCGGGGAAGCCGCAAAGCAGTGAGCCGACAAGCGCAGCGGTCAGCGCGTCGCCCTCGCCCGCGTACCCCTGTCCCCTCGAAAGCGCCTTGCACGCCTCGATGAACGGCATGACCGTCAGCCCGCAACGGTCATCTCCGATCTCGCGGAAATTCGCCGTGAATGCGTTCAGATCATGCCTTTCCATCCAATGCCTTACGGCAAGGCAGTTTCGCTCGGTGTTCTCAAGGTCAAGGTCGTCTACCGGCTCGATCTCGTAGAAATTCTCCCTGTCGGCGGCGATCTCGGCGGCGAGCTCTTCTTCGCTGACCTCATTTCTGAGCGCGGCAAGCTCGTCGCGGTCGGCGTAGACTACCTTTACACCGAATCTCTCGGCTAATTCTTCATCGGTGACGATGAAGTCACCCATTCCGTCAAAGCTCCCGCCGATGCTCCCGACCCTTACAGAGGAGAAAGCCTTCGCGGCGACGGCGGCACGGGCAAAGCCCACAACTCTTTCAATGACATCCGAATCCGAAATATGCCCCGCGGCGATCGCGTAGGGCTTGCCCATTCGCGAGAGAAGATTGCACATATCCATAACACCGTGGATCCCGTGACAGTAGCTTATCTCTCCCGCGTCCTGCGTCGGGCCGAAATCGTATGTCTCGGTCGTGTCAAGGACTATCACCGGCAGAGCTGTCCCGGCAAGGGCGTCGGCGCACTCGAGCGAGGGGCTGTACGCGGCGTGCCAGGTAACGATGCAGTCGACCCCCTCCTCTTCAAAGCGCTTCACCGCCGCCTCGAATTCGGGCTTTATTCGGCAGAAAGGGTTCCGAACGACCTCGGCGCCTTCCTTTTCCATAAGGCAGGCGAGCTTTTCACAGAAGGGCTCGAGCCTCGGACGAGCCTTCGCTCCGTTTCCGATATCATCGTAGAGCTTTATATAAAGAGGCAGAAAGCCTATTTTGATCTTTTTCATTGCGTATCTCCTTCAGATCTCTATTCCGTAGTATGCCGCGGCGTTTTTATACATTATATCTTCAATATCCGATCGGTTAAGCCCGAGTCGCTCGCTCGCACGGCGGAAGGCGCGAAGCTCCTCGTACATAAAGAGAGTAATGTCCTTTTCGTCCGATTCGCGCATATGCGGGTCGCCCGAAACGTCGCCGTACAGCCCGCGCGGGACTATGTTTATGTAGGTCCCGTTTTCTCCGATCCGACGCATCCTCATCTTCGTGAAGGGCATATCGGAGGCGAACATAACGCGTTTCGTCCCGACCGCCTCAAGGCATTTTTCCATAGCGTAATCCGAGGTATTAGCCGAAAAGTCAAAGACAAGATTCTTCGAGTGTCTGAGTACCTCGAAAGCGTCCCCGACGTCCTCCGGAATGTAGGCTCTGCCTACGTGACAGATTATCACCTTCGCATTCGGGTACTTTTCGTCGATCTCCATCATCTGATGAAGATTAACAGGGTCGCGGAGCCTCATCGCCCGCGGGATATGAAGCACGGCATAGCCGCCGATCTTTTCAAGGTAGGCAAGCTGTCGCGGGGTGAGAAAGTCAAAGATCCTTACCTCCTTCGGCGGGATATACTTCGGGGCGTTGCTTAGGTAGGGCTTTATTCCGAGAAAGCCGGATTCGAGCGCCGAGCCGATCTCTTCCTCGCTCGAGTCGTATCTCGTGCAGTACATGGCGGGCAGACCGTGTTCTTTCGCGCACTTCAGCACGTATGGGTTCACGAGCGAAAGATCACAGTTCGGCGAGCCCATGACTATCTTGCCGACCTTCTTGCCCGGGAAGAGCTGAGAGAAGGAGGCCTCCATGTCCTCGTAGGTATGCGAGGGGGCGACCATGCTCGTCCACGTGACGTTCCCCGGCGTCTTATCGCGGCGCGTGCCGGGCTCCCAGAGGTGGACGTGGACATCTATAAACTTTTCGGGGAGGAAATCGCGAATCTCCTCTTCATAAACGCGTTTGTCGTATTCGTTGAGATCGACACCGAACATTTTTCGTGTATCCTTTCTGAATATCAGTATCTGACGCTTCCGACGACCGTCTCGCGGTTGTAAAAGCGAAGTATTTTTATCGCTTTTGCGGTGGCTTCAAAGTAATATGCGCACTTTTTGCCGTCTTCGTCGGTGAATATCATGATGTAGCAATCGGGCGAGGACATATCCGACACGCCGTAGTAGGATCTTTCCGCACCCTCGGCGGCTCCCTTTGCCTCGGGAGAAGAAAGGGGAGCTATAAGCGAGGCGTCGGCGATCCTTGTTGAAAAGCGCTTTTTCTTCGTCCGGCTTCCGTAGATCGTGTAGAAGGTCAGATTCCCGGAAGTGAGATTATACAGATAGGTCGGCTGGGTATACCTCCAGGTGAGAAACCAGATAAAGGCACAGCTGACGACGACGAGAGCGTAGAGCGGAGCGAGCAGCCTTATCGCGAGGACGAGAAAGAGAAAAACAAGGCAGTAGGATACATAAAGTCCGATAAGGAGTACCTTTAACCGACGGATCCTGCCGTCTTTTTTTGAATGTTCGACCGAGTATTCGTATTCGTTGAATTCTTCCATGTTTTTACCTGCTTATGTTATGTTGATCTTCCGAAAGGTCGTTCTCATTTTTGCCGGATCGCTTAAGGTAATCATTAAACCTTTCGTTCATCGCAAAGACCGCGTCGGGGGACGGCGGCAAAAGCTCCTCGCGAGAGGAAAAGGTCTTGGCGGCTTCCTTCAGGCTCTCAAACGCCCGGTCTCCCACGGCGGCGAGCATCGCGGCACCGAGCGCGGGTGCGTCGGGCTCCTTCGTGACGCTGATCGCCCGTCCGAAGGTCTCCGAAACGATCCTTACCCAGAGTCGGCTGTATACCGCACCGCCCGACATGGTTATCTTAAAGCCCTTTGGCAGCTTAAACTCTTTCGCGCCGCGACGCGCCTCAAAAGCTGCGCCCTCAAGCAGCGCACGCCAGGTCTTTACCCTATCGGTCGGCTTGGCTTTTTCCTTTTCCGAGAGAAGGTCAAACGCCTCGTCACGCGGCAAAAAACCCTTTCCGCGTGGGCAGGGGCAGACCGCACGGTCGGGTATGACCTTTTCTGCTGCCGAGTCAAGCTCGGCGGGCAGATCTCCCTTCGCCGAGGCAAAGCGCGCCACCTCCGAGCCTATCCCTCCGAGCGAAGCCATGGCACCGTATCCGCCCGCCGGGTGGAGGCACGGCGAGATGTGCGAGGAGGTGAAAAGAGGTCTTCCCGTTACCGAAAAGAGCACCCAAGCCGTTCCCGAGGCGATGAGAAGCTCGCCGCTTTCGGTCACCCCCGCGCCGAGAGAGGCGCAGTACTGGTCGTGCGTTCCGTTCATTACCTTCACACCCGTGGGCAGTCCGAGCTCTTCCGCGGCAGAGCCTTTCAGAGTCCCTATAAATTCACCTGCCGGGGCGAGCTTCGGAAGTCTTTTTTCGCTCGTCCCGAGAAAGCACAGCATATCGTCGTTATATTTGCCTTTTTCAATATCAAAAAGCCTTGCGATCGCTGCCGAAGCGGGGTCGGTGACAAAGAAGCCGGTCAGCTTCTTCATAATATATTCCTGCGTCGTGAGGAATACGCCTGCCCTAAGGAAAATTTCAGGCTCGCGGCGCCTCATTCGAAGAAGCTTTGCCGCCGCCGCCGAAGGAGTCATTCCCCAGCCGCAGGCGCGGTAGACCGTCTCGGCGCCGAGTGTATTTCGTATCTCTTCCGCCTCGTTTACCGCCGTCGCGTCCATCCAGCTCGATGCCGCATTCAGCGGCTCGCCCTCGTCCGTCGCGGCAAGGATACTTCCGCCTTGCGAGGAAATTCCCATCGCGGCTATATCTTTTTCGCGTCCCGCCGACGCCTCGCGCACTGCCTTTACCGACGCTGACCACCAGTCGCGCGCGTCCTGCGTCACTGCTCCCCCGGGGGCGTAAGAGGTCGGATAGGCGCACCTTCCGACCGCGACTGTCACGCCTTTTTCGTCCTTTAAAAGAGCCTTGACCGAGGTGCTTCCTATGTCAAGACCGAGATAGAGGCTCATTTTGCGAGCACCCTGTCAAGGATCGAGAGTAACGCCCCGAGCGTCGCCTCGGTCGAATCCACCGGGGGCTTGAAGAGCACGGCGGGGACGCAATTGACCTTGTATAGCTGGGCGGAGGCGTCGACGCACGCCTTGTGGAGCGCGTCCGTGAACTCAGCCGCTTCCTTAAGCGTACCGAAATGGAGTGCGGCAAGGAGCCCCTTTCCCTCGACCGCGACGAGCTTTTCGGGGTATTTTGCCTTAAGGTCCGAAAGCCCCTTTTCAAAGAGCTCGCAGTTCTTTCCTATCTCCTCTTCGTTCTCTCTCGCGAAGGTCATGGTGACAAGGTAAGAAAGCGAGGCAAGCTCCTCCTGCCCGTTCGTGACGAGTGCGCCGAACTGGTTGAGATTATCGTATTCCGCGGTCGTAAGGATACGGCTCGCGGGGTATTCGCCGCCCGGGAAGCCCTTTCCGATAGCGCAGAAGTCGGGATCGAGCCCGTAGAGGCGAAACAGGAACATTCCGGGATACCACATACAGGTCTGTATCTCGTCGACGAGCACCGGCGTGTCGCTTTCGTGGCAGAGACGGTAGACCTCTCTGAGATATTCCTCAGTCAGCCTTATCCCGCCGTAATTCATCATAACTATCTCGTGAAGGAATCCGGCGACCTTGCAGCTGCCGCCGTTATATGTATCGAGCTTTTCTCTGAAATCTTCCGTATCGTTGATCTTCACGGGGACGACCTTATACAGTCCCGCGCGCTCGGCAAGATCGTAAAAGGGCGACCAGAGCCCGCGGAAGGTCTGCGTCAACAGAGTCGTTCCGTGGTAGTTTCCCGTTTTCTCGCCCGCATTGTCAGCCATGACGAAGAATACCGGGGTCTTACCCGAATATTTCGGCTCGGGAAGCTCGGGCGAGAGCTTATAGAACCTTGCGAGCATCATCTTTACTCCCGCCTCTACGGCGAGCGAGCCGGTCTCAAGGTTTATCACGCGGTTCAGCTTATGAGGCTCGCGTGAGGCAAGAAGAGCCTCGGTCGCCGCGTCGTCATCCCAGCCGATCCCGTTCGCCGACTGGACGATACGCCTCTCGCAAAGACGCGTGATGTATCCGCGCGTGTTGTTGTGCGTCGCGTTCGGGATCCCGAGCCTTCGCGCGTGGTCGATCAGCTTATATCCCGCAAAGCGATGTCCGAGCGAGGCATGGTAATGCTCGCTCTTCATCGTCAGATACAGCTTCCCGTCCTCGCCGACGCGAAAAGGCCCTCTGCCCGTGACGGGTGAGGCGCTCTTGTTTTCAGCCTTCCGGAAGGAATCGGTCGGCGCGCCGTCGTTTGCGTTCTCGAAGGGCTTCGCGATCTTATGCCCGACAAGCGGAAGGAGCGTGTCCTCGGCTTTCTGCTCGGCTTCGGAGAAGAAAGAGACCTTGCCGGAAAGCCAAGCCTCAGCCTCCATGCGACTCATGACTCCGAGAGCCTCGTTTGCCGAGGCGACCGATTCGGCGTAGCCGTGTCCGAGGAGGTCTTCAAGTGACATATTGATATCTTTGAACATTGTTTGCACCTCAAATTTTCATAGCTCTACCGCACGTCTTTCCTTATGCGATATGAGCGCGGCGGTCTGGAGCCTGTGCGAAAGCGCCGTTTCCTCGGGTCTTATGCACCCGAATTTGACGGGGATCGAGCAGACCTCGCAGATAAACGTCGCCCACATCTGAAGGATCGCGTCGGTAAAGCCGAACCCGAAGATCGAGCCGGTGACGGTCGGGATCATCGGCTTCGAGCCTATATCCACACGGCACCATGCCTGTTCCCTTCCGAATGGCTCGGTATAAAAGAAGGCGTTCGGATCCTTCGTCGAGAAGCGTGCCGAGAGCGACAGCCCGTCGACCTCTATGCTCCAGTCATTCGTGGCTCCGGGGCAGATCCGCTTCGTCTCGATCATCATCGGAAAAAGGTCGCCGTCCCTGTCCCTCACGCGGCAGGAAAGTGTCGCGTTGTCCCAGGTAAGACACGGGACAGTGTTGCCCCTGCCGTCCGGGCGAACCTTCACGATCTTCGTAAGGTTAGCGTAAACGTCGGTCGGCACCCAGCCCATTCGGAAGGGTATATGCTGAGTGTGAAGCCCGAGGTCGCCCATACATCCGTACTCGCCGTTATATTCGATCATACGCTTCCAGTTTAAGGGCTTGTTTACGTCAAGGTCGCTCGAATGGCAGAATGACGATCTGACCTCGATGATCTTTCCGAACTGCCCTTCTTCGATCCTGCGGATAAGCTCCTGACAAGCGGGATAGTAGGGAAACTCGCTCGAACAGCGGACGGTGACCTCCGGATGCGCGGCTACTGCGGCAAGGATGTTTTCGTTTGCCGCCCTGTCGATACCGAAGGGCTTCTCGCCGAGAAGATGCTTCCCGGCGTTTATTATATCAATGTACAGCTTTTCGTGGAGATTGTGCGGCACGGCGCAGTATATCGCGTCGATGTCGGGTGCCGCGAGAAGCTCACGGTAATCGGTCGTGACGTATTTAGCCGAAGGCAGGTTCGCGGCGAAGCTCGAGGCTACCTCTTCTTTCACGTCGCATACCCCGATTATCTCGGGCGTCGGGATATCGGCGGCGAGCTGGCACCAGCGCGCGGCGGCAGCGGCAAATTCCCTGCCCATCAGCCCGCAGCCTATGACTCCGAAGCGTATCTTTCGATCAGTTTTCATTTCCCCTGTCCTTTCCGAGAAGCTCTTCCACCGGAACCGTCGAATAAGGCAGGCTGTTCGGCTTTCCCTCTGCGGGGAAAGGCGTCAGCGTGTCGTTTTCGTAGAGCGCACGGTCGGATTCCTTTCTGAAATCGGGAATGTCGAGCTGGCGCGAGTCCTCGAGCACCGATCTCCAGCCCATGATAGCCGTCGCCGACATTGCGGTCGCCTGATAAACGTCCGGGAAGAAGGGTTTTCCGTCCCTTACCGCTTCGACAAAGGCGCGGGTGACGAAGTAGTCGCTTCCCGCGTGACCGCAGTGACTCGCTTCCTCGGCATTGCGCTCGAAAACAGCCTCGTAGATCTTCTCTTCCTCACAGCCCTCGGGAACAGCCCAGGAGTTGTAGGCAAGGCGCACGAGCTTTTCCTTATGCCCCCTGATAAGCTCCGTCCCGCCGTCGATACAGCTGAGCCGGTACCAGTTTTCGTGAGGCGCAAGGTATGACGAGCCGCTGATGCGGAAGAGCGCGCCGTTATCCATCTCGACGAGCATGATGCCCGCGATGTCGGAGCGAAGCCTCTCGTATTCCTTCGCGTGGGCGGGGGTGTCAAGGACAGCCTTTCCTATTACCCTCTTCGGTGTAAGTCCGGTCATATACATGAGCGGTGCGAGCGAATGTGAGCTGTAATAGGTCACGGGCAGATAGCGTCTCCAGTGAAAGTCCCCGTTATCCTGCGGATTCATATACTTTCGGTTCTCGTCGGGGCTCATCGGATGCTCGTATTCACCCTCGGCAAACCTCACCTCGCCGAGAGTCCCCGTCTCGTACAGGCGCTTCATCTCAAGGCAGCCGCGCGTGTAGGGATAGTTTTCAGCCATCATATAAACGAGCCCGGTCCTCTCGACCGTGCGGCATAGCCTTACGCAGTCGGCAAGCGTCGACGCCGCCATAGTCTCGCTGAAAACGTGGATACCGCGTTCAAGTGCCTTTATCGCGTAGTCCGCGTGCTCGTTGAAGTAGTTCGCAAGGATCACGGCGTCGAATTTTCCCGATGCCGTAAACTCATCAAAGTCTGTATAAAAGGCGCAGTCTTCGCCGACGTCTGCCTTAGCCTTTTCAATTCTCGATCCCTTTTTTTCGCATACGGCGGTCACGCGCGCGCCCTCGATGTATTTAAGAGCCTTCATATACGTTCTTCCGCGCCATGCGCCGAATACGCCGATCCTGAGTTCGTTTCCCATGTGGTTTCCTTCCTTTCGGAGATATTGTTTTCGATAAAATTATACGTTCGCCCGGCGCGTTTGTCAAGATATTTGACGGATTTTTTCAGAAAAGACCGGTTAATTGACGTGCTTATTCAAATACTTACACTTTTTCGTCAATTCGATTGACAAAATGAATTTTTTGAGTTAAAATTAATTCAAACGGAAGGAAAGGAGCTATCGCAGAAGCGACAGCTGTATTTATAAAAATGAAAAACAACGAAATGAGAAAGCAGAAGGTCCTTGAGCTGCTTCTCGACCGAAAGCGGCTTACGATAGAGGAGGCGATGAGGGAGCTCGGAGTCTCCGAATCGACCGTACGAAGGATCTTTCTCGGACTCGAACGCGACGGCGTCGCGATAAGGACCTACGGCGGGATATGCTGCCGCGGCTTTGACGAGCCGATAAACGAATACTCTTTTGAGGCGGTGAGCCTTGACAATCCCGATAAGAAGGCAAGGATAGGTGCGGAGGCTGAGAAGCTGATCGCGCCGGGCGACACGGTCTACCTTGATTCGGGGACGACGGTCATGTCGCTCTGTGCCGAGATAGACCGTCTCTTCCGTGCGGCGAAGGGAGATCCCGAGCAGGAGCGCGAGCTGTCCGCGCGCTACGGCGGCGTGAGGTTTTTTACCCATTCGCTCGTGAATTTCAATCTTCTGAAGCATCATACAAAGGTATTCCTTATCGGCGGAGAGTACCGCGACTCGCGAAGGGACTTTTGCGGATACCTTACCGAGGAGGCTGTCGAGGGGTTGAGGTTCAACAAATGCTTTGTAGGAGCCGACGGATTTTCGGAGGACGGAGGGCTTCTCGCCTCGGATTTCGGAACGGCAAGGATAAATCGCCTTGTGACCGACCGTTCGAGCTACAGGATACTGCTTGTCGACGCCTCGAAGTACCGTCGCGGGGCAACCGTTTGTTATGCGCCCTTCGGCTGTATTGACTGCATAGTATCCGACGCGAGCCTTCCCGAGCAGGTCTGCAGCTCGCTCACGAAAAACGGCGTGAAGCTCATTTTAGCCTGAAAAATGCGGGCAGCGGCGGGCAGTGCCCGCTGCCAAACCTCGCGGGCAGGCTGTGCCTGCACGCGGAGTTCCCGTTTTACAAAAAGAGAGACAATCCACACTCGGACTGTCTCCCTTTTTTACTTCAGATAAAGATCATAACGATCGAAAACGCAAGGAAAAGCGCCGTGCATATCGCCGTGCCCGGTGTCAGCAGACACGCCCTCAGGTTCTTTATGAACTGCCCCCTTGTCATCGGCTCGGAGTCGGAAGGCGGATCGCTCTCGGCATAACCCGCATAAAGCCTCCTCGCCCCGCCGCAGAAGCCCACGAGCGCCCCGAGAAGCATCGCTATAAGGATTATTACCGCCGTCCCCGTGTTTCCCGCGGTGATGTAAAACTCGGTTATGTACGGCTGTCCGAATATGCAGAAAAGATTGTAAGCAAAATGCACTATAATGACCGAAAACACCGACCGTGTCGCATAGAGCAGTACGGTCAGCACCGCCCCGGCAAAAAGATAGACCGCCAGCTTCATGAAATTGAAGTGCAGAAAGCCGAAAAACAGTGAGTTCATTATGATCGAACAGGCTACACCGTATCGGTCGTATTCGGAACAAAGGAAGCAGCGAAAGACCATCTCCTCGCACACTGCCGGCAACGCCGCATAGGCAAGCACGAGCCATATCGCGCCGAGCGGCTTTCCGTCATACCTTGAGACGAATACGTCGTACAGCGAGAAGCTGCCCTCGAGCGAGCTGCTCTGTGACATCCCTATACTCAGCAGCAGACAGCCCGAGATCAGAACGAATACCGACGATATCATTATCGTTATATGAGACAGACGCGGTGGAGAAAGCCTCAGCCTCTTTGCCGTGGGCTTCAGCGTTCCTCCCTCCGAAAAACCGGGCAGAAGCCTTAGCCTGTACCATATCGCCGCCGGAAGCGCAAAGGTCAGCAGCTGCATGATTATTACGGCAAGATACTCGTTCTCTCCGCTGCCGATCCCCCGCATAACAAACCGCGAAAATATCAGCATTATATAGCAGAAAAGGATAAGATAAGCCGGATCGAGCCTTATTTTAAACCCTTTTCCGCTCTTTTTTCCGTTCAGTGTTTTCACGTGATCCCCCGTCACTCCTCGGACTCGGTATCGGTAAGGAGATCTGCGGCGGAGGTATCCTTCAGTTCGTCCGAGCTTGCCTCCGGCTCGGCGTCGGGCTCACCCTGAGCCTCTTCGCTTTCGGCTGATATCCTCGTAATATTCACGATCGTCTGATCCTCGGCAAGGCGCATAACGATAACGCCGCCCGCGGATCTCGAGCATTTTCTGACGGAATCGGCGGGGATCCTTATCAGCTGACCGAGGTTCGTCGTCAGCATAATGTCGTCCTCATCGTAAACGGCTGCAATACCCGCAAGCTTGCCGTACTTTCCATCGGTGTTCTGGCAGGTCACGCCGCGTCCGCCGCGGTTCTTCATCTCGCGGAAGTCGGAGAAGGGCGAGAGCTTTCCGTAGCCGTTCTCGGTTACGGTAAGGAGCCATTTATCCTCGTCGACCGTCGTGATTCCGGTGATATAATCGCCTTTATCAAGGCGGATACCCTTAACGCCTCGGGCAGCTCTTCCCATAGCCCTGATGTTCGTCTCGTCAAAGCGGACGGCCATGCCGTTGTGCGTCGCGATAAGCAGGCTCGCGTCGCCCTTCGTGAGACGGGTAAAGAGAAGCTCGTCGCCCTCGTCAAGGTTTATGGCGATCTTTCCGCCCTTTCTCTGATATTCAAACTGTGAAAGGAGCGTGCGCTTAACGATACCCTTCTTCGTTATCATGGTAAGATACTCGGAATCCCCTCCCGAGAAGCCGTTGATCCCGATGAAGGAGGTCACTCTCTCTCCCTGTGCAAGCTCGAGAATGTTCACGATGTTAGAGCCCTTTGCCGTCCTCGACGCCTCGGGTATCATATACGCCTTCCGCATATAGACCTTGCCGAAATTCGTAAACATCAGAAGGTAGGCGTGGCTGTTTACCGAGATGACCTTCTCTATGAAGTCCTCTTCCTTGGTCGTGATGCTCTTGATTCCCTTTCCGCCCCTTCCCTGTGCCTCGTAGGTGTCGGCGGGCTGGCGCTTCACGTATCCCGCGTGAGTGTAGGTTATTATGCACTTGTGGCGCTCGATAAGGTCCTCAAGGACTATCTCGTCCTCAGCCTCGACTATCTCCGTGCGGCGGTCGTCTCCGTATTTGTCGGCGATCTCCTGCATTTCGTCCTTTATTATCTGCTTGATCCTTCCTTCATCGGAAAGGATCTCGCGAAGGTCTGCAATAAGCGCCTCGAGCCTTGCAAGCTCCTCCTCTATCTTATGGCGCTCAAGTCCCGTCAGCTTGCCGAGAGTCATATCAACGATTGCCTGCGCCTGAATATCGGTCAGTCCGAATCTATTGCAAAGGGTAGCCTTCGATTCGGGGATAGAGGGCGAGGTCTTCATTATCTGCACGATCTCGTCTATATTGTCAAGGGCGATCTTGTAGCCCTCGAAGATGTGCGCCCTTGCAAGAGCTCGGTCAAGGTCAAACTTCGTGCGGCGGGTGATGACCTGCTCCTGAAATTCGATATACTTGTCAAGTATTTCGGGAAGCGAGAGGATCTTCGGCTCGTTTCCGACGACAGCAAGCATATTTATCGCGTAGGTGCTCTCGAGCTCGGTGTATTTGTAGAGCTGATTGAGAAGTATCTGCGAGTTCACGTCGCGGCGGAACTCTATTACGATGCTCATGCCGTCGCGTCCCGACTCATCCCTCAGCTCGGTGATCCCGTCGATGCGCTTTTCGCGCACGAGCCTTGCTATGCTCTCGCAGAGCATCGCCTTGTTGACACCGTAGGGTATCTCGGTGAAGATTATCCTGTGCTTGTCCTCCTCGACCTTAGCCCTCGAGCGGACCATTACCCTGCCCTTGCCCGTCCTGTAAGCCTGTTTTATCCCCGCCGTGCCGTAGATTATCGCCGCGGTCGGAAAATCGGGGCCTTTAAGGAACTGCATGAGCTCCTCTACCGAGCAGTCGGGGTGATCCATTCTGTAATCGGTCGCGGCGACCGTCTCGCGCAGGTTATGAGGCGGAATGTTCGTCGCCATACCGACGGCGATACCCATAGAACCGTTTACAAGCAGGTTCGGAAAGCGCGACGGAAGCACCGTCGGCTCGCGCAGACGGTTGTCAAAGTTCGGAACGAAGTCAACGACCTCTTTCTCAAGGTCGCGCGTCATCTCGTTCGATATGCGGTCAAGGCGCGCCTCGGTGTAACGGTAGGCAGCAGCGCTGTCGCCGTCGACCGAACCGAAATTTCCGTGCCCCTCTATAAGAGGATACCTGTATGAAAAATCCTGCGCCATTCTTACCATCGTGCCGTAAACGGCGGCATCCCCGTGAGGATGATAACGTCCGAGAACGTTTCCGACCGTCGTCGCCGACTTTCTGAACGGCTTGTCGTGCGTAAGGTGATCCTCATACATAGCGTATATTATGCGCCGCTGACCCGGCTTCATACCGTCTCTTACATCGGGGAGCGCACGCGAAATGATGACAGACATCGCATATTCGATGAAGGACTGCCTGACCTCGCTGTCCATCG
>CALYSG010000036.1 GCA_945485605.1 uncultured Clostridia bacterium | reverse complement strand
GATCTTGGATTCAATTATAGTATAAAGCCTCTTTTTTTACAATAAAACGCCAAACTAAAATTTTTAAAAGGCCTTGACATTATAAAAAAAGTATGGTATACTTATACCATCAAATCAATAATGATTATTATTATTGATTTAATAGAGGTAAATGATGTCAAATGAGTTTAAACACTCAAAACAGCGCGATGCTCTTCTCACACTGCTTAAAAGCGTCACCTGCCACCCGAGTGCCGAGTGGCTATATAACGAGCTTAAGCATGATTTCCCGAAGCTGAGCCTTGCAACGGTCTACCGCAACCTTTCGGTGCTGTGCGCACAGGGAGAGGCTATAAGGCTCGATGTCGGTGACGGTACGGTGCGCTACGACGCGCATATAAAAGACCACAATCACTTTTTCTGCAAGGTCTGCAAAAGTCTTTCGGACATCGGCGAGAGTGAGACAGGCGGCATTGATGCCATGCTCGCGGAAAGATACGGAGTCAGCATCGACTCACATTCATTCGTATTCTACGGCAGCTGCCGCGAATGCAATAAAAAACTTAATTCATAAATAAAAAGGAGAAAAGATCATGAAAAAATTTGTATGTCCCGTCTGCGGTTATGTTTACGAGGGTGACAGCGCGCCCGAAAAATGCCCCCAGTGCGGCGTTCCCGGCTCGAAATTCACCGAAGTGAAGGAAGATTCGCTCAACTTCGTCTGCGAGCACGTCATCGGCGTCGGCGCGAAGGGCAAGATCGATGAAGAGGTCTACAACGGACTTAAGGCGAACTTTGAGGGCGAGTGCACCGAGGTCGGCATGTATATCGCCATGAGCCGCCAGGCTATCCGCGAGGGATATCCCGAGGTCGGAGCCTTCTATCTCCAGGCAGCATATGAGGAAGCAGAGCATGCGGCGAAGTTTGCCGAACTGCTCGGCGAGGTCGTAACCCCCTCGACAAAGAAGAACCTTGAGATGAGAAGCGAGGCGGAATGCGGCGCGACTGCCGGCAAATTTGAGCTTGCAAAGCGTGCGAAGGAGCTCGGCTACGACGCGATCCACGACACCGTCCACGAGATGGCGAAGGACGAGGCTCGTCACGGCAAAGGCTTTGAGGGCATGCTCAAGAGATATTTCGGCGAATAAAGAATAAATCAAAAATACCGCCGCGGGACTGAAACAGTCCCGCGGCGGTATTCTTTCTATCATTTCTGTCCGTAGTAGGCATTCTTTCCGTGCTTTCTCAGGTAGTGCTTATCGACAAGGTACTGCGGTGCGGGAGCGACCTCGGCGTTCAGCTCCTTAGCCGCGAGAGCCATACACGCGACCTCCTCAAGAATGATCGCATTCTCGACAGCCTTGTCTGCGCTGCTCCCCCATGTGAACGGTCCGTGCTTGCATACGAGAACGGCGGGGACCTCCGTATAGTCGATGCCGCGCGTGCGGAAGGTCTCGGCTATCACGCGCCCGGTATTCCTCTCATACTCCGATAGAGTCTCTAAGGAACTGAGCGGTCTTGTGCACGGCACCTCTCCGTAAAAGGTGTCGGCGTGAGTCGTCCCATAGCAGGGTATGCCGCGCTCGCTCTGAGCAAACGAGGTCGCATAGCGCGAGTGTGTGTGGACCACGCCGCCGATCCCCGGGAAGCTGCGGTAAAGCTCAAGGTGAGTCGGAAGGTCAGACGACGGACAAAGCCTGCCCTCTACGACGTTGCCGTCAAGGTCGGTGACGACCATATCCTCGGCTCTCATTTCGGAGTAGCTTACTCCGCTCGGCTTGATAACGACAAAACTCCCGTCTTCACTTATCTGTGAGGCGTTTCCCCATGTAAGTATCACGAGTCCCGATGAGACGAGCCTCAGATTCGCCCTCAGCACGGCTTCTTTAAGATCTTCAAGCATATTATCTCCTCAAAAACACCCAATAGGACTTATCACACTGTCAATTATCCAAAAAATTTTGTGATAATCAGCATTTTCATATTATCATAGAACGCGGTTTTTGTCAATACAAGTAACCTTTTTTGAGGCACTGTTTTGCCTTAACGCGCTTGACACCCATTTATAAAGGTGCTATAATACCATTGGATAAAGATACGAAAGGATCATACGACTTATGAAAAAATTCACTTCATTATTAATGGTTATTGCACTCCTTATCTCGATGCTTTCGCTGTTCGCCTGCACCGGCGGCTCGCCCGAGGACTCCGGCACGGATGCCCCGACATCGTCTGTCACGACCGCCGAGGAGGCAAAGAAGATCGACCTCTCGGGCTATGTGATCGTCCGCCCCGAAAAGGCGACCGACAGCGAAAGAGCGCTTTACGCCTCATTCTTTTCATCGCTGACAAAAAAGACAGGGATTAATATCACTATCAAAGACGACTTCCTTCGCGAAGGAACAGAATTTGCCGAGGCGGAGTACGAGATCCTTCTCGGCAAGACTAATCGCAAGGAATCGGCAGAGGCTCTTGACGGTCTTCGCGGCAGTGAATACATCATCACCGTCATCGGAACAAAGGTCGTAATAAACGCCGGAAGCTATCAGGCGCTTAAGATCGGAATTGAAAGATTCCTCGACGAATGTATCACCGAAGGCTCGACCGAGATCGACGCTTGTGTAAAGCTCTCCGCCGACTACCGCAATTCCGAATTTTACACCGTCCTTGAGGGAATCACGATGTACGCCATGGGTGACAGCTACTTCGGCGGATCGTCGCTCGGAAAGGCCCTCACCTGGGTAAACCAGCTCGGCGACATCTACAATATGAGTTACAGGAACGACGGCATCGGCGGCAGCACCGTCTCGGACTTCACGACCGACAGAAATCCTATGGTACGGCGTAACTCGACCGATTTTGCCTCGAAGGCAAATGTGATACTCCTTGAAGGCGGCAGAAACGACCGCACGGTAGGCGTTCCGATCGGAAAGAACACCGACACCGACACAAAGACCTTCCTCGGTGCTCTCAACACGATGATCGACAAGTACCTTGCCGACTGTCCCGACGCGCTGATAATCCTTGTGACTCCCTGGTACCACACGGGCGCGGCATCGACGGGCTACAATAATGTAGACTACGCCAACGCCATGGTAGCCCTTGCCGAATACAGAAACGATCCGAGAGTGACCTGCATAAACGCCTCAGACAAGGATGCGACGGGAGTCAACATGAACGACGCGTCATTCAGAAGCAAATACTGCATAAAGCCCGATGACGTCAGCCACCTTAACGAGGCGGGCATGGCATACATCCTTCCCTTCTTTGAAAAGCAGATCGCGGAAAAGTATTCGGCGTTTCTCAAGACCAAAAATACCTGACCGAATCATAACCACCGGCTTAGTCAGCCGGTGGTCTTCTTTTGTTTATTTCGTTCTTTCGAATCGTTCAATGCTTGAGAAAGCCTTCCTTGTCCGAGAGGATCAATCGGTAACCGTGTTCGTAGTTTTCCGAGAAATAAAAGTCCGCGCACAGTCCGTCAGGGCAATAAACGATGCTCCACATGGTCTTTTCGTAGCTTTCCTCGCTCTGCGGATAGTTCTTCTGCGCAACGCTCTCAAGAAGTTCCCGGACCTCTTTTTCTCCGGCAAGACCTTCATGTGCGTCGAGCTTGTCATAGCGAAGGTGCGACTGCTCCGAGCCGATCCCCTTCTTTTCGCATTCGGTAAGGTAATGGTTCGTTACGACCTTCGTCTCCTTCACGAGCATCTCGCCGTTAACATACTCAACGACGACGCTCTTACCGCTCGCGTCGGCAATCGAAAAATGATGCGCAGAACCTATCGAGGAGTTCATATCGTAATCCTTCAGCATGGCGACAGCCTCATCAACGCTTGCCGCACGGTCAAGCAGAAGCCTTATCGCAGTCGTCGTGGTCAGATCGGGCTTGTCGGTATTCTGGTGAGTCTCCTCTTTGTCGCCCGCCATAAGATCCGCGACGATCAGTCCCTTCTCGTTCATACCGTCAAGCGGGACATATACAGCCGCAAGGCTCAAAATGCGGTCGGGCATCGAGCCGTCGGGCGTGTAGTCCTCGCCGAATCCGAGAAAATCAAGGCAACAGGTCGAAAAGGACTCGTAGCCTTTATCGGGTTTCGTGTGCACTATCATAGTGCGGCACTCTTCCCAGTCATAGTTGCGTCCGAACCATACCGAGCCGTTTTCGTCCTTTGTGCATACGGTCGAGCATCCGAACCCTTCGGTCTCTACGCTCACTTCGGGCTTGTAAAAGCCGTGAGACAGAAAAACCGTAAGGTAATCGGCGACTTCCTTGTCGCTTGAGGCACCTCCCTGCTCAATAAAGGCGTCAAAGCCGTAATCCCCGAAAAACTCCATCGAATAAAGCCCGTCCTCAAGCTTCTCGATGCTGTTTGCGGCGGTTATCATCGTGCCGAACATCGACCACGCACCGATCGCAAGCACGGCAGTTATCAGAGCAAGTACTGCGATAACGCTGCCGACAGATATGAGAATTATCCCGGTCTTCTTTTTCATAAGGTTCGTAACCCTCTTTCTTTATGTAAAATATAGCCTTGCTGTACGGAGGCATTATATCACACTTACGGTAATTTTTCAACCGCCGAGGATAATATACCTCGGTGAATAAATTCGATAATGTAAAAAGAAATCCGAAAGCATCTGCTCTCGGATTTTCCTATGCTTGAAAAAAATATCAAGTGTCATTATTTTTAAAACCGATGGCAAAAAACGAACTCGCGGCATCAGTCCTCTTTGCACTCATTCGCCCTCATAAGCTCGATCACCTCATCACGAGCGTCAAGAAACAGCTTCGCAAGCACAGGGTCAAAATCTGTCCCGGCACCCTTTTCGATTATTTCAAAGCACTCGTCGATCGGCATGGCGTCCCTGTAACAACGCTTTTGAGACACCGCATCGAAAACATCCGCTATCGCCATTATTCTGGCGTGCAAGGGTATCTGCTCTCCGGCAAGTCCGTCCGGATATCCTTTACCGTTGTATTTTTCATGATGATACCTTGCCATCTCAAAGGCGATCTTGCGAAGCTCTTCATCTCCGAGGTCCTTGAATACCGTCTGTATGATCTCTCCGCCGATCAGGATAAAAGGCAGCGTCCCGGCTACTTTACCGGACGGCAGAAACCTTCTTCTGCTTATCACAAGGTACAGGATCATACCGTAATGAGCAAACAGCGACACAAAGCAAACGTAAACCGAAAAACCCATTGAATAAGCGGTGGTCTTTCCGATCGATTCTCTTCTTTCTCAACAGTTAACAGAATGACCTGTGCGCGGAAAAACGAAGTACTCGTAAAGACCTCCCCGTGAGGGATCTTTACTTTATGTTCTCTATCATCAGTTGCAAGCTTTGCGACTGCCAAAACCGCTTTATTGTCTCAAGCGATTTTGCAAAAAGGGCTTATGCGCAGACTACGATCGATTACAAAGCATCAAGTTATATATACTTACGGTCTCCGAAGGCAAAAGAAGATAAAAACAGTGCATCAGGATCAACTTCGTCTTCTTTGTCCATAATTGAGCTCCGACTGTTTGGAGAAAATCAGGTTATAATCTACGCTGTTTTTATCAATAATTTTCAGCGTTTATCTCAAAATAGCTCTTGGGATGAGCGCATACGGGGCAGGTTTCGGGAGCCTTTGTTCCGACTACGATATGACCGCAGTTGCGGCATTCCCAGACCTTAACCTCACTCTTTTCAAATACCTGAGCCGTTTCGATATTCTTAAGGAGAGCGCGGTATCTTTCCTCGTGGTGCTTTTCTATGGCGGCAACCGCTCTGAATTTTGCGGCGAGTTCCGTGAAGCCCTCTTCCTCAGCGGTTTTTGCAAAGCCCTCGTACATATCGGTCCATTCATAATTCTCGCCGGCTGCGGCAGCGGCGAGGTTAGCCGAGGTATCTCCGATTCCGGCAAGCTCCTTGAACCACATCTTGGCGTGCTCTTTTTCATTGTCTGCTGTTTTGAGAAAGAGCGCGGACATTTGTTCATAACCCTCTTTTTTAGCTACGGATGCAAAATACGTATATTTGTTTCTTGCCTGTGATTCTCCCGCAAATGCAGCCTCGAGATTTTTTTCTGTCTGTGTTCCTGCATATTTGTTTGCCATGGTTTTTCCCTACGTTATTTTATTATTTTTTCAAAATCAGATGCCGGATGCTTGCACAAAGGGCATATAAAGTCCTCGGGAAGCTCCTCTCCGACATATTCGTAGCCGCATATGGTGCAGCGCCATACGGTCTGCCCTTTAGCGGTAACACCTACTGCCTGAGGCTTTGGCTTGATGTTGTTATGGTAGTATTCGTATGTCACCGAAGGCACATCGTTCAGAACCTCCATATCCGTTATCTCTCCGACAAACATAGTATGCGATCCGAGATCTTCGGTCTTATTGACCTTAACGGAAATATAGGCATTTGTACCTTCTGTAACATAAAAGATGCCGTTTGCACCGCGCTCACAATGTTCATAACCGTCAAATTTATTCACATCGCGCCCTGACCGGAATCCGAAATGCTTGAAAACTTCAAACGAAGCGTTCAGGTTCAATACCGACACCGTAAACTCGCCTGTTTTAAGGATCATATCGTGGGTAAGATTTGACTTGTTTACACATATGCTCAGCTGATTTGGGGAAGAAGCCGCCTGAATGGCTGTATTGATTATACATCCGTTGTCCCTGTCGGCATCCTTGGCAGTTAAGACAAACAGGCCGTAGCTTAATTTATACATTGCCTTTTCATTCATAGTATTCAACACCTTTACTTTCTGAAGATTTTCCATAATTTATGAAATTTTTGAATTGCGGATCCAACAGTATTATATATGATTACAGCCTTATTGTCAAGGTGAATGGACCGATTTAAAGGATTGATTTTGGGATCAATTTAGACAAAACCGGAGACCATTCGTTATCAACGGTAAAAAGATCATTGCACATTCTTCCCTCGCAATTTCAGGAAACATTAATGTTATAATACCGATTACTGCGGATTTAATTATTAAATTTGCGCGCCGTATCTATACTTTTTGATTGCTTTTTGTCGAACTGTGTGGTATACTTAAGCAGATCACAAATCATCAAAAAAAGCAGGGTTTGCCATGAAAAACGATGAGAACAAGATAAGAAAAAACGCATTCATGAAGTACAAGAACATCGAGGAAGAATTTTTTGAAATAGACAAAGAGAAAAAGCTGGCAAAAATCAGTCTTTCTTTTGACAGAGTCAGCGAAATATTCGATCTGAATTATATTTCAAAAATGCCCGTTCTGAGCGACGATTTTATGGAATGGATAACAAGCGCATTCAGCATAATACCCTCCCGATACAAAATACAGGTCTCAATCTCCTTCGGGGATTACGAAGGATATTCGGAGCAGCAGTTAAACGATATTTTCTGGAAAAATATTGTTTTGAGCGCAAAGAGTAAACGTGACAGCCAAAGAAAACGCAATTCGATCGCATACGGATTAATAGCCGCGGGGATAGTGCTTTTTGCGGGAATGATCCTCACGGAAATAAATTGGGATACCGAATCTGTAATGAAACCAATTATTTCATATGTGAGCGATATTGCGACCACCGTTGCTTTCTGGGAAGCCATGACTATTCTGATCGTGGAAAGAAAGGAACAGCGGAGCTATTTGATTTCTGTGGAAAAACGATTCGCGGGAGTAAGCTTTGAAAAGCAATGAAGATCTGCCGACATTAATCTATCGCTTGAAGTCCTAAGGATGCTTCAAACACTATTCTTCATTTATCTCATCGAACAAATAAACAGAATGCTTACTAAAACCAATTTGACATGATAATAATCTTTGAGCTTATATTGCATATAGAAAGCTCCCTTTCGGGTGGAAGGAAAGAAAAGTGCAAAGGTAAAAAAATATCCTCGGAACGAGTCCGAGGAATTTTTTTGGTTGCGGGGGTGGGATTTGAACCACACGACCTCCGGGTTATGAGCCCGACGAGCTACCGGACTGCTCTACCCCGCGATATAATTGCTTTGGGAAAGCTTATTCCCATTCGGCATTGTCTATTATATCACATGTTTTTGCCTTTGTCAATACTTTTTACCGATTTTTTGTGCGACCTTTTGCGACAGATTATTTTATGCGCTTTTTTAACATACGCCTTCTCTTTTGCTTGACAAGAAGGCAAAATTGAGGTATAATTGCCATAAGCTATAATGAGTAATTATGTTCTCGCGCCGATCGCCCGGCTTTCGGATGCTCTTTGCACCGCCCGGGCTTATTTTTCGGGGGACACCTTGCCCGAAGGAAAGGATTTCTTTGCTCTTGCAAAGACTTTGTGGTCAGACAAATGAAAAGAGATTTTATCGGTATGATCGAAGAACGTATGCCGGAGTTCTCAAAGGGGCAGAAACGCATAGCGCAATACATCATCAGCAACTACGACAACGCCGCATATATGACAGCCTCACGCCTCGGTGCTCTCGTGAACGTCTCCGAGTCTACCGTAGTCAGATTCGCAAATGCACTCGGATTCGAGGGCTACCCCGAAATGCAGAAGGCAATGCAGGACTTCATCCGCACGAAGCTGACATCCTTCCAAAGGATCGAGGTAACAAACAAGCTGATAGGCGACAGCGACCTTCTCGAAAAGGTCCTCGGATCCGATATCGAAAATATAAAGCGCACCTGCGAGGAGCTTGACCGCGCGAGCTTCAATGCTGCCATTGACGCCCTTCTCGGTGCGAGACGCATATACATAATCGGAGTCAGGTCATCCTCGACCATCGCCGGATTTTTAAACTACAACCTTCGCATGATCTTCGACGACGTGAGATTTCTCCAGACCTCATCGGGCAGCGAGCTGTTCGAACAGCTCATCGACATCACCGACAGGGACGTGCTCTTCGCAATCAGCTTCCCGCGCTACTCAAAGCGCGTGATAAACGCGGTAGAATACGTAAAGCGCAGCGGTGCCGACATTATAGCACTCACAGACTCGATGCAGTCCCCGATCGCGGCTTACAGCGATCAGGCTCTGCTCGCGAGAAGCGATATGGCATCATTTGTCGACTCGCTTGCGGCTCCTCTCAGTGTCATAAATGCTCTCATAGTCGCGCTGACGAAAAAAAAGCAGGACAGCATGACCGAAAAGCTCCGTCGGCTCGAATCGGTATGGGACGAATACGATGTCTATGACAAAAACCAGTCCTGATATAGCCGTGATCGGCGGGGGTGCCGCGGGACTTATGGCGGCATACACCGCGGCAAGCCTCGGGGCAAGGGTGACTCTCTTTGAAAAGAACCGCCGCACGGGACGAAAGCTCCGCATCACCGGGAAAGGTCGGTGCAACCTCACAAACGACTGTGAACCCGAAGAATTCCTGCGCAATGTTCCGACTAACCCGCGTTTTCTTTTCTCCTCGATCTACGGCTTCAAGCCGTCAGATACTCAGGAACTGTTTGAATCTTGCCTCGGCGTTCCGCTCAAGTCAGAACGGGGCAAGCGCGTCTTTCCGGTCTCGGACAATGCAAACGATATCGCCGACGCGCTTACAGAAGCCTGCAAAAACGCAGGAGTCAGGATCATTACCGCCGAAAAGGTCACATCGCTTTCGGTCGGAAACGGAAGCGTCACCGGAATCGTCACGAAGGATGGCATGCTTCCCTTCTCTGCCGTGATAGTCGCGACGGGAGGGATATCCTATCCTCTCACGGGCTCGGACGGAGACGGCTACCGTTTCGCAAAAAGCGCAGGGCACACCGTCACACCTCTCCGCCCGTCGCTCGTTCCCCTGACCGCCTCGGGCATCTGTCGGGAATGTCAGGGGCTATCGCTCAAAAACGTCGGCTTCTCGGTCGAGGACTCATCGGGAAAGAAGGTCTACGAAGATTTCGGAGAGCTTATGTTCACTCATTTCGGTCTTACGGGACCCGTCGTGCTCTCGGCATCGGCTCATATATCCGATATTACACCCGGGAAATACTGCGCAGTTATAGATCTTAAGCCCGCGCTCGACGAAAAAAAGCTTGACCTGCGCATACAGTCTGACTTTCACAAATACATAAACCGCGACTTTCAGAATTCGCTCGGCGATCTTCTGCCGCAGAAGCTGGTTACGCCTTTTGTAAAGCTTACCGGGATCCTTCCGACAAAGAAGGTCAACGCGATAACCCGTGAAGAGCGCGAAAAGATCGTCGCGATGCTAAAACACCTGAGCGTACCGCTAAACGGCTTCCGCCCGATCGACGAAGCGATAGTCACAAAGGGCGGCGTCAGCGTAAAGGAGCTCGATCCGCGAACAATGGGATCTAAGCTCGTAAAAGGTCTGTACTTCGCCGGCGAGGTCATCGACGTCGATGCCTACACGGGTGGCTTCAACCTTCAGATAGCATTTTCGACCGGAGTCGCCGCAGGACGAGCCGCCGCAGAGGTCGAATGATCCTCTTCAAAATTCCCGAAAGGATAATCTCAAGATGAATTGGTTTTACAGGGTTGCATACGCGATTTTCAGAGTTATCTTCCAGATATTCTTCCGCATAAAGATCGTCGGTGCAGAAAATATCCCCGAAAAGGACGGCTTTCTCGTCTGCTCAAATCACTTCTCCGCAACCGACCCGATAAAGGTCTGCATTGCCTTCAAGGGACATCAGATCTGCTATATGGCGAAGAAGGAGCTCTTTAAGATCCCGATATTCAATCTGGTGATCAAGGCCTTCGGGGCTTTCCCTGTCGACCGCTCGAAGGCTGACGTCGGAGCCATCAAGCATATGCTTCATCTGCTTGAGAGCGGCCGTGACGGAGGAATGTTCCCGCAGGGTACTCGCCACCCGGAAAAAGACCCGCGAGATACGGCCCTGAAGCCGGGTGCCGGCATGATCTGCGCGAGGACCCGGGCTACGGTCATCCCCGTTTTCATCGGGCAGAAAAATTTCAAGCATAAAAATTTTGTCCCTACGACAGTCATAATCGGCAAACCGATGCCCTTTGAAGAAATGAACTATCAGCAAGGTGTAAAGGGTGAATATGCACGTATGTCAGCTATAATATTCGACCGGGTGTGCAAGCTCGGTGTCGAAAACGGCTTCCTTGAAAAAAGATGAGAGATATTACCGTCGCACCTCATGCCGGCTTCTGCGCCGGAGTCAGAAGAGCTGCCGAAAGCCTTGAGCAAAAGCTCGCCTCGGCAAAGAAGGGCGAGAGGATATTCACACTCGGGAAACTTATACATAACGACGTCTATGTAAAGGATCTCGAACGTCGCGGAGTACACGTCACCGATGAGAGCGAGCTTGAACTGCTTGCCTCCTCGGCATCGCCGGATTCTCCCGTAACCGTCTTTATCCGAACTCACGGGATACCTCGTGAGACAGAGGAAGAGCTTTCGGCGCTCGCCTCCGAATATAAGGACTTTCACTACGAGGACTGCACCTGCCCATTTGTAAAAAGGCTTCATAAGATCGCAGGCAGTTCCTCCTCGCCCGACCGCTTTTTCATACTTATAGGCGCCCCCGATCATCCTGAATGTATAGGTGCCGTAAGCTGGTTCGACGGCGAAAAATATACGGTTCCCGATGCGGAAGATCTCGACCGCCTGCTGTCCGAACTCGACGCGGGCAAAACGCACAAAAAGGTCCCCGTTATCGCCGCTCAGACGACTCAAAAACCGTCACAATGGCTAAAGTGCAAGGAAAAAATCGAAAAACTATATACAAATCCCGTTTTTTTTGATACAATATGCAATGCGACTGAAGAAAGACAGAAGGAGGCGGAATGCCTGTCACAGAGCTGTGACACCATGATCGTCATAGGCGGCTCCGACAGCTCAAATACCGCTAAGCTCTTCTTCATCTGCAAGCAGCATTGCAAAAACACCTTCCGAATAGGCGATGCGTCCGAGCTATCGGGGCTTCCCATTCCCTCGGACGGTAAAACAGGAATAGTTGCGGGTGCTTCAACACCCGAATATATAATACAGGAGGTCATCAAAACCATGAGCGAAAATGAAATCAAAGCAGAAAACTTTGAAGAAATGCTCGAATCTTCACTCAAAACTTTAAATACAGGAGACACCGTTACCGGATACGTGACAAACGTTACCGACGCAGAGCTTCAGCTCGATGTCGGCGCAAAAGTCACCGGCATTATCAAAGCCGAACAGATCTCGGACGATCCTTCCTTCAAGCTGAGTGAAAACTTCAAGGTCGGAGACGAGATCGATGCATTCGTCATCCGCGTAAGCGACATCGAGGGCGTCGCCGAGCTCTCGAAAAAGCGCGTCGACAGCGACCGCAACGTGAAAAACGTCATCGCGGCAAGGGACACCGGCGATGTTCTTGACGCAAAGGTCATCGAGGTAGTTAAAGGCGGTGTCGTCGCAAGCGTCGGCGGCGTTCGCGTGTTCGTTCCCGCATCGCAGACCGGTGTGGCGAAGGACGGAGACCTTTCTGTCCTTGACAAAAAGAATGTCAAGCTCAAGGTCATCGAGGTCCGTGAGGGCGGACGCGACGGTCAAAGGGGCGGCAGAAAGATCATCGGCTCGATCAAGGCTGTTCTCAGAGAGGAGCGCCGTGAGAAGGAAGCCGAATTCTGGTCTAACCTTGCAGTCGGGCAGTACTACACCGGTAAGGTCAAGAGCCTTACGAGCTACGGTGCCTTCGTCGACCTCGGCGCGGGAGTCGACGGAATGGTCCACTCTACCGAGCTTTCTTGGAAGCACATCAAGAATCCCGCAGAGGTCGTCTCTGTCGGTGAGGAGCTCACCGTCTTCGTAAAGAGCTTCGACCCCGAGAAGAAGAGGATCTCGCTCGGATACAAGACCGAAGAGACAAACCCCTGGTACATATTCACGCATAACTTCGCCGTCGGTGACACCGCGAGCGTAAAGATCGTGAACATGATGCCCTTCGGTGCATTTGCCGAGATCGTTGACGGCGTTGACGGACTTATCCACATCTCTCAGATCGCTCAGAAGAGGATCGCTCAGCCGAGCGACGTCCTTCAGCTCGGTCAGGTAGTCGATGCGAAGATCATCGATATCGACAACGAGAAGCAGAAGGTCAGCCTCTCGATCAGAGCGCTCCTTGACGAGGCAGACGCGGCGCAGGCAGCGGTCGAAGAAACCGCCGAGGAAGCCGTAGAGGAAGTCGTCGAGAACACCACCGCGGAATAATCTCAAAAACATATAACA
>CALYSG010000035.1 GCA_945485605.1 uncultured Clostridia bacterium | reverse complement strand
CGACTGACACGGATAAGCCTACCGACACGGATAAGCCTACCGACACGGATAAGCCTACCGATTCCGATAAGCCGAGCAACACCGATAAGCCTGCAACTAAGCCCGCTGTCGATGAAGGCGGATGCGAAGGTTGCGGCGGTTTCGCAGCAGCAGCACAGGTTGTTGCCCTTCTTGTCGGCGTCGTGGGCGTTGCCCTTGTCGTAAAGCGCAAATAATCTGTAATTAAAAGCCAAAAAAAATACGTAGCCTCCCGAAATGGGAGGCTACATCGAATTAACAGGGAGACCAGTATGAAACGTTTCATTTCAATTATTGTGGCGATCGCAATGGTCGCAACACTTTTTACGATTCTGCCTTTTTCTGCCTCGGCTGACGAGTCAACTGAAGTCAAGCCCGAAGGGATCGCTGTCAAAACAGCGGAAGAATTCGCGGCTATGACCTCGGGAACTTACTATCTTGACGCTGACATTACCGTTTCCGTGACTAATGCGACCTTCTCGGGTACTCTTAACGGGAACGGTCACACTATTACTACTTCTGTTCCCTTGTTCAGCATACTCGGCGATGCGACGGTGAAGAACCTCACTATCGCGGGAGACCTTACCAAGACGGAAGAAAGAAATTGGACCGCCGCACTTTCAATGACTATTGCGTCTACGGCGACAGTTACCGTTGAAAATGTAAAAAACAACGCAAATGTCAGCGGTGATCGCGTCGGAGGATATTTCGTTACCGCGAACGCAGGTGCTGTCGTCGACGGTACTTACAGACCTACGACCTTGAGATTTATCGGCTGTGAAAGAAACGGCACTTCAAAAGGAACCGAGCTCGTTTCGGGTTACGTTGCTTATATGTACGGTGATGTCCTTGAGATGACCGACTGCAAAAACACCGGGAACGTTACTTCCGATAACTACGCTGCCGGGTTTGTCGCGCGTTTCGGACTTGACGCCGAATATTCCTCCGAAAGAAAGGCTGTCTTCACGAACTGCGTCAATATCGGTGAGATAAACGGCTTCAGCTACGTCGGCGGCATAGTTGCACACTCGCGCTCAAGCTACCTGAAATTCGATTCCTGCTTAAACGAGGGCAAGATTATTGCAACCGGTAACAGCGTTGGCGGAATTGCCGGTAATCTCGGTGCAAAAGAAAAGCTCGTTATTGCTGATTTCGTAAGATGCGTCAACAAAGGCGAGATCAATATGCTCCATATCGGGACAGGTAAGGATACTTACAGCGCCGGTGGTATGGTAGGATACATTTACGGTAACGGCGAGAACGGAAGAGGATTGATCGATTCCTGTATCAACCTCGGTACGATAAATACAGGTTGGTTCGGTTCACAGTTTATTGGCTACTGCAACTCAAAAGCAAATGTCTTAAAGAACAGCATTGCGGCGGGAAGCATTAAGGCTATCGAATTTGCAACGAAGACCTTCGGTTGTGTTATCGGATGTTCAAGCCACGACGTTACCGATTGCGAAGTGAAGAATGTTTTCTTCGTCGAAAATGACGGCACGGTTTATTATTCTTACGCGTTAAAATCGAGTAACAGTGCCAACAGGGTCACCCTTTCCGACTACATGTCGAACGAAAATACTAAGGGTAATATCACTGTCGTGAGGTCCGATGAGCTTGCGAGCGGCAGAGTCGCTTACAGACTAAACAAGGCTGCCGGAGAGACCGTCGTTTATCAGAACCTCGGAAGCGACATCGTACCCGTCCTCGACAATACTCACGGTATAGTATACATAAATCAGGGTGCGTACTCGAACGTCGTTCCCGATCCTGACGACAAGAGCACAGAGCCTGTCGATGAGACCTCGGCACAGCCTTCGGATTCTGACGAGCCTAACGACACGGATAAGCCTAACGACACGGATAAGCCTACCGACACGGATAAGCCCACCGACACAGACAAGCCTACCGACACCGATAAGCCTACCGACACCGATAAGCCTGCAACTAAGCCCGCTGTCGATGAAGGCGGATGCAACGGTTGCGGCGGTTTCGCAGCAGCAGCACAGGTTGTTGCCCTTCTTGTCGGCGTCGTTGGCGTTGCCCTTGTCGTAAAGCGCAAATGATCCGATTTGAATAAAAATTCAGCCTCACGAAAACGTGAGGCTGAATTTTTATTTATGTCCGAGTTGGAGCTTTTCAACTGGGACTTTTATACGGATCGCGCCGTTCAAAGACTTTTGTCCGGGTGACAAAGTGGCGGAATTTTACGCGGACACGTTTTTTAACTAAGCAAAAAAGAGTTAAATATGGGAAAATATAACATGTTTTTTAAGCACTTTCACTTTTGCACCCGAAAAAGAGCGTTTTTATTGCATGAAGGTCGTAAAAACACACAATTTTAAGCCTTATTTTTGAGGTTAAAATTAAAAAAACCTCTTGAATTTCCGAAAGTTATGAGATATAATATAAACACCCCCTCAGTGGTGAAAAGTGGGGCAAAGTGGTGCGAAGTGACAGAGATCAGAAAGGAGGTCCGGCTATGACACTGGTATTCAGGCATAACCTTGATGCGAAAAACCGTCTGTTTATACCCGCAAAATTCCGTGAAGAGCTCGGGACCGAATTTATGATCGCCGCAAACCTTCATCCCGGGGTTCATTGCCTAAACATTTACACGATCGAGGATTGGAACAAATACATAGCTCCGATCATGGAGAAGCCGCGAGTGGAAGCGGAGAAGATACTCCGTAAGCTAAATCGCCTTGCAGCTAGAGTTACTCCCGATTCGCAGGGACGAGTTCTCCTTCCCGATTCGCTGACGTCTTACATCGGCGTCGGTGAAGGAAACCGTGAAATGGTCATCAACGGTTGCGGATTCTATGCCGAGATCTGGACGGCACAGGCGTACGACGATATGCTCGCCGAGGAGGATTCGGACGACATCGCCGCGACGCTCCTGTCCTACGGACTGTAATGTCAGATGGCTGAAGACAATATTGAATTTTCACATAGCCCGGTCATGCCGGACGAGTGTATAGAGGGACTTAACATTCGTCCGGGAGGGATCATCGTGGACGGTACGGCAGGGGGCGGCGGTCATTCTTTTCTGATCGCCGAACGCCTTATCGAAGGGGAACTGATAGCGATAGACCGCGATTCAGCCGCGATCCGGGCGGCGGGCAAAAGGCTTGAGCCCTTTGCTGACAGAGTCAGATTTGCCCGCAACAATTTTACCGAGCTGCGCCGGGTATGCAATGACCTCGGCGTAAATAAGATAGACGGGCTTCTTCTCGACCTCGGTGTGTCGTCGTATCAGCTTGACACTCCCGAGCGCGGGTTCTCCTATATGGCGGATGCTCCGCTCGATATGAGAATGTCTCAGGACGACAGCCTTACGGCTTACGATGTCGTAAACGGATATTCCGAGAAGGAACTCAGAAGGATACTGTTTGAGTACGGCGAGGAACGCTTTGCTCCGAAGATCGCCGCGGCAATAGTCAGAGCACGTGAGAAGTCTCGGATAAGGACGACTCTTGAGCTTGTCGATATAATAAAATCGGCAATGCCTTCGTCGGCAAAGGTAGGCGGGCATCACCCGGCGAAGAGGAGCTTTCAGGCGATAAGGATCGAGGTAAACGGCGAGCTTGCCGCGATAGAGCCCGCGATCCGCGATGCCGCCGATATGATGAATCCGGGCGGAAGGATCGTGATCATCACCTTCCATTCGCTTGAGGACAGAATAGTTAAGCAGACCTTTGCGGATCTGTCTACCGGATGTATTTGCCCGAGAGAGCTGCCCGTATGCGTCTGCGGACGTAAGCCTGTTATGAAGCTGATAACGAAGAAGCCTTTGCTTCCGAGCGAGGCTGAGACATATAGAAACCCGCGCTCACGGAGCGCAAAGGTAAGGATTGCCGAAAAAATCTGATGTGTAAAGGGGGCGACACCATGTCCGAAGAGAATAAAAACGGGTACGATTCTGCTGTCAATCAGCTCTGCGATCGTTTCAGGGGCAGAGGCGCCGCCGCAAATGTCAGAGATGAGGCGGGACGTCAGGTATCTGCCGGACGTGAAGCCCCAAATGCTTATTTCATCTCCCGTATGGATCGCGGAGATGTTTCTCCGAAGTTCAGAAGCGGTGAATACAACGGCAAAAAGTATATGACTACCGGCGATTTTCTTGAAAAGTACAAATATCACCGGACTGAATCGGGAGCCGACTACATACCTCATAAGCCATCGGTCAACACAAGGGAATTCAGAAAGTCTGCTCAGAAACAGGTCGGGCGCACCGACACGACAAGAAAACCGTTGCAGGAAGTGCAAAGAAGACCTGCGCAGAGTGCCGCGGAATATGCTACAAGACCTCAGCAACAGAAGAGCGTCAGGCGTTTTGATCCGAGTGCGGATACGATAGTGATGCCCGCACAGAAGACGACCGGAAAGGTCAAAGGTCGCATAAGACAGCTCTTCGCAAAATGGTTCCCGTCCGACGGCGAGAAGAAACGTGAGGACGGAAAGAAAAAGAAGAATGTGCCGGTTGCCATGATAGGCTTTATAGTATCTGTGGCGGCGGCTATGTCGATGATAGTCGGTACGACCGTTATGAGCGGTGAAGCTCAGAGCCGTGTCGGAACACTGAAATCGGAAATAAAGAGCCTTGAGGCAGAACGCCTGCGGCTCGAAGAGGAGCTTGTCAAGAAGGATGACCTTGTTATGATAAGCACCTATGCCGAGGAAAAGCTCGGTATGATCAGGAAGGATTATGTGTCTTCGGTCTATCTGCCTTCTGCCGAAAACGACAGTGTGCAGGCAACCGAGAAGAAGGACGGCAAAGGTCTTGCTTCACTTCTCAGCGCTATCTACGGCGGTTGAGAATAGTTCATACCGTATAATCATATATATGGTATGAATGCGCGTGATCCGGAAAAACAGCAATGAGGAACGGTGAAGAGCGATGCTCCGGCTTATCGGATAGGGTAGGCAAGGGCGACGGAACTGTTTACACGGCGGCCCATCCGTGTATCTGAGTCCGGGTCTCTGCACCGTTCATTTTTGATAATGAGAAAGGAAGGCACGATATGCTCGGAAAGAAACTGAAAAACCTGCCGAAGAGGACTGTGGTGCTCGGCGCGATTCTTGCCGTTGCCGCATCGCTGCTTCTTTTACGTATACTGATGCTTCAGACGTTGAGCTACGGAAAATATCAGGCAAAGGTACTTGACGAGATCACGACCGAGGTTCCCGTCGAGGCAAAGCGCGGTACGATCTACGACAGAAACGGTAAGATCCTCGCCTATAATCGCACGGCATACAGGCTTTTCATTTCGCCGAAGGATATAGAGACCGCGCAGGAAGACAGAAAAGACAAGGAAAAGACTCAGGCGGAGATGATCGCAGAAGGGATCGCCGGGATCCTTGGTCAGGAATACTATGAAAAGGTCCTTCACGAGGCGACATATACAAATAAGCTCGACAGAACGATACTTAAAAACATAGTTGACGATGAGATCTACAAGAAGCTCGTGGCTTTTATCAGCGAAAACGATCTGTCAAGTCAGGTTCATCTTGGCGTTGGAAGCATCAGAGCCTACCCATACGGGACGCTCGCCTGCCACGTGATCGGCTTTTGCAATTCCGACGGCGACGGGCTTTACGGGATAGAATATAAGTACAACGATGTCCTTGCCGGTACCGACGGAAAGATACTCAAAATGCGCGATGCCTACGGAAGCGAGATGGAGTATAACTACGAGACCTACGTCGCCGCTGTCGACGGCTGTGATATATATACTACAATAGACGTTGATGTTCAGCGCGTGCTTGATGAGCAGTGCAAACAGTCGCTCATAAATACCGGCTCGCGAAACGGAGTGTGCGGGATAGTTATGGATCCCGACACGGGCGGGATACTTGCAATGTCGACAGCTCCGACGTTTGACCTCAATTCGCCGTGGACTCTCGTTGACTTCTATCAGAAACAGCTTGATGAATACGCGACCGCGAACGGTCTGCTTATAGGAGATGACAAATACGTAGAAAAGCAGGCTGAGCTGAGGCAGAAGATGTGGGCGAATAAGGCGATAACCGAGGCGTTTATTCCCGGCTCGACCTTCAAGATGGTGACATCTGCCATGGCGCTTGAGAACAACGTGGTCACGGATGTTTACGCTACCGATTCAAGGTGCTACTGCGACGGCAGCGGAAGGCTCGGTTCCACCGTTGTCGGAGGCGTAAGGATCCATTGCCACTCAAAGCATAATGCACAGAGCTTTGCAGAGGGGCTTATGAATTCCTGCAACGTGACCTTTATAAACATAGGACTCGATATAGGCAGGGACAATTTTTATAATGCTTTCAAGGCATACGGATACCTTTCAAAGACAGGCATAGACCTTCCCGGTGAGGGAACGAGCATCATGCACAAGTATGAAAACCTTAGGACGGTGGAGCTTGCGACCTCGGCATTCGGTCAGAACTTCAAAATAACAGGGATCCAGCACATTACCGCCGAAAACGCGATAGTGAACGGCGGTAAGCTGCTTCAGCCCTTCGTCGTCAACAGGATCGTTGATACAAAGGGTGTGACGACATATACACACGGCACGGTCGTCGTAAGAGAGGTAGCGAGCGCATCCACATGTGAGCTGCTGCGTACGATCCTTGAGGAATGTGTTTCGGGCGGCTACGGCGGAAAGAACTGCTATGTCCCCGGATACCGTGTTGCGGCTAAGACGGGCACATCCGAGAAGGTAGGCGACGACAAGGACCTTCGCATAGGTTCGGTCATGGCGTTCGCACCCGCCGAAAAGCCGGTTGCGACAGCCTTCTTTATGTGCGACGAACCCGATCCCACCTGCGGAAGTACCTACGGAAGCACGGTCGCGGCACCGTATATGCAGGAGCTTATGCAGCAGACCCTTCCGATACTCGGTGTCGAGGGAAGGTACTCCGACAGCGAGAAGGAACATATCAATCGCCGTATTCCGGGATTTGTCGGCTGGTCTGTCTCTGCGGTCATAAATAATATCAAGGACTACGACATAGAATATGAAATAGTGGGCAGCGGAAACATTATCCGTTACCAGAACCCGAAGGCGGGTACCTACGTCAAGGACGCCGGTTCGAAGGTCATACTTTACACCGATACGAAGCTGAGTGACGACAACGTAAAGACGGTGCCGAACCTTGTCGGAATGACTGCGGCGGCGGCGAACAAGACTCTTACGAATCTCGGCTTCAATGTCGTGATAATGGGTACGTCTTACTATAAAAACAGCACGACCGCGACCGTAAAGTCACAATCGGTCGCTCCCGGTACTATACTGGAGAAGGGGAGCGTCATAACGCTTTACTTCGACGATATCGACAACGGAGAGTACGATCCGTTTGTCGGCGGTGTTGGGTGAGTGTCTGATGCTCTTCCGGAATTTACCGGGAGGCGTATATGAGATTATCGGAGCTTTGCGCACGGGCGGGAATTTACTTTGATCCGTCCTTTAAGGATACTGAAATAACACGGATAACCTCCGATTCGGAGAAAATGATCCCCGGGGGACTTTTCGTGGCTCTTCGCGGGCTGAAATGCGACGGAAATGAATTTATCGAAAGAGCAAGAGAGCTCGGTGCTGTCGCTGTACTTAGTGAAAACGCGCGTGGAGATCTCTTTACGGATGACGCAAGGCTTGCGCTCGCAAAACTTTGCAGAGCCTTTTACGGCGAAGGAATTGAACGTCTGAAGCTCGTCGGTGTGACGGGAACCAACGGAAAGACCACTGTCGTGAGCCTTATTTCCTCGATCGCGAATACTGCGGGGAAGGTCTGCGCAGTTATAGGAACGCTCGGCTGTCGCGTTGCTTTTCCGAGCGGAACGGTAAAAGAGCTTACCGGCGAGGGACACATGACGACTCCCGATCCGGAAGTCCTTTACCCGTCACTTTCGGAGGCGGCACGGCTCGGCGCGGAGTATGCCTTTATAGAAGTCTCCTCTCATGCACTGGCGATGAAGAGAGCCGACGCGCTTCGGTTTGAAACCGGTATATTTACGAATCTTACGCGAGATCATCTTGATTTTCACGGAACAAGAGAAGAATATCTTAAAGCCAAGGCAAGACTTGCGCCACTCTGCGACAGCTTTGTCGTTAACATTGACGATCCTGCCGCGGCGTTTATAGGGGGAGAGTGCGCAATTACCTGCTCGGTTCGTTCGTATGCCGATTTCATGGCTGAAAATATCCGTAAGGACGACGATGGGGGTAGATGCTACGACCTTGTTTCGCCATACGGCTCGTTTCCGATCAAAACGATGCTGCCCGGAGATTTTTCGGTGATGAATACGCTTGAGGCTTCGGCAGCGGGGCTTCTGCTCGGATTTGAAAAGTACGAGATACAGCATGGGATAGCATCACTTACCTGCGTTCCCGGACGAATGGAACGAGTTCCGCTTGATATTGCCGATTTCAGGGTCTTCATTGATTATGCGCATACTCCCGATGCGCTCGTAAAGGCATTGAATACTTCAAGGGAGCTCGCAAATGATGGGCGTGTCATCCTGCTTTTCGGGTGCGGAGGAGACCGCGACCGTGGCAAGAGAAAAAGCATGGGAAGGATCGCGACGATGCTTGCCGACCTGACCGTTGTGACCTCCGACAATCCGCGGAGCGAGCCGCCCGAGAGAATAATCGATGACATTTTGTGCGGGATTGACCGCGAGAAGCCCTACACTGTCATACCCGACAGGCGAGAGGCAATAGAATATGCGATTGAGGAAGCCCGAGCCGGTGATGTTGTACTGATCGCCGGGAAGGGGCACGAAAAATATGAGATCGGCGCGTCGGGGACTTTCCCGTTTGATGAAGCCGAGGTCGTCAGAAAGGCTTTTTCGCACCGACGCGGATAGATCTTAGCTGCGACGGGAAGGACATTTATGAAGATAACGGTTGAGAAGGGAAAGGCTCTTCCCGTAAAAGAAGCCGCAAAAAAATACGGCTGGGAGCTTAAAACACCGCTCGGGGATCTTCCTTTGATATCCTCTGTATGCACCGATTCGCGTGAAGCGGAGGACGGAAGCCTCTTGGCCGCGATCCGCGGAGAGCGGGTCGACGGTCATGACTATATAGAGAAGGCTTACTCTTACGGATGCCGCTTTGCCCTCTGTGAGAGGATCCCCGACGGTCTGCCGGAAGATATGTCATTTGCGGTCGTGCCGGATACGGTCGTGGCTCTCAACCTTCTCGCGGGTCTGTCCTTTGAAAACAGGACCGGAAAGGTCATAGGCGTTACCGGAAGCGTCGGAAAGACGACGACGAAAGAATTCATCGCCGCGGCATTCGGGAAAAGAAATGTCTACCGCACGAAAGGTAATTTTAACAGCACGATAGGTTTCCCTCTCTCGGTAATGGAGATACCGAAAAACACCGAATTTTCGGTGCTCGAGATGGGAATGAGCGGCAGGGGAGAGATAGCTCTTATGTCTGCGGCGGCAAAGCCCGACATTGCTGTTATAACCAATATCGGTTCATCGCACCTTGAGCTTCTCGGCTCGCGTGAAAATATCCGTGCGGCAAAATACGAGATCGCCGAGGGGCTCGGACGCGGGGGGATACTTCTCATAAACGGCGACGATACTATGCTTACATCCTTTGAGACGGGGGTAAAGAGACTTACGGTCGGATTCGGTAAATACTGCGACTTCCGTGCCGTAAATATAAGAACCGACGGGCAGGACAGCGTTTTCGATATAGTTTACGATAGCAAAACGCTTTCCGATGTGAGGATCCCCGTGATAGGTGAGCATAATATCCGGGCGGCGCTTTTCGGCTTTGCGGCGGCGTATTTATGTTCGCTCGGAGAAGAAGAAATTACCGAAGGTCTGTCTTCGTTTGAGAAGCCGAAAATGAGGCAGAATATTTATGAGAAGGGCGGAATAACCTTCATAGAGGACTGCTACAACGCGAGTCCCGAGTCTATGCGAGCGGCGCTTGATGTGCTTAAAGGACTGTCCGAGAGTCACGGCGGAGCGAGGACGGCAGCTCTCCTCGGAGATATGCTCGAGCTCGGGGAGACCTCGGCGATGCTTCACCGTGAGGTGGGAGAGTATGCCGCAAAGGCGGGGCTTTCTGTGCTTGTGACATTCGGGGAGCTGGCAGAGAATATCGCAGACGGTGCAAATATTCCCCTGACCGTGAGGATAAAGGACAAAAACGATCCCGTATCGGCAGCCGACGCGCTTGCCTCAATACTGAAAAAAGGCGACATATTTCTCGTGAAGGCAAGCCGTGGCATTGCCGCCGAGAGGGTAATTAAAATACTGGAGGAAAGACTCTGACTATGGATCGGGCTGTGTTTTATGAGTATATCATCGTACTTCTGTCGGTTTTTGCGCTGACAGCCGTTCTTCTTCGTCTGATAATTCCGGTGCTCAAGAGCCACAAGCTCGGTCAGCCGATAAAGGATATCGGTCCGCGATGGCACAAGAGCAAGGAAGGCACACCCGTTATGGGCGGTATAGGCTTCATTATGGCGACGCTTATCGTTCTTCTCATTATAAGTATAGTGTCGCTTATAAGGGGAACGATCGCCGAACTTGTGCCTCTCGCACTCGGACTGGGACTTGCCGTGGCGAACGGTATGATAGGCTTCTTTGACGACTACTGCAAGCTTTTGAAAAAGCAGAACGAGGGACTCAAGGCTTATCAGAAGTACCTGCTCCAGCTCGTCGTAGCGGCGGTCTATCTTCTCTTCATGAGCATTACAGGGAATCTTTCGACAGAGTTTTTCATCCCCTTCGTGAAAAAAACGCTAACAATAGATCTATTCATGGAAAAACTAACATGGGTTAATAATGAATATCTTATAAAGGTATTCCATTACGCATTTAAGATATTTTATTACGCGATAGCCCTTTTGCTCATTACGGGTATCGTCAACAGCGTGAACCTTACTGACGGCATAGACGGTCTTGCCGCATCGGTGACGGCAGTGGTCGGTGGATTCTTTTCCGTTCTCGCGTTTTATATCAGTCGTTCGAATCATGTGGCGGGACGTTCTCTGAGCCTGCTCTCGTCGTCGGTGATAGGGGGTACGCTCGGATTTCTCGTATATAACTGGAACCCGGCGAGGGTCTTTATGGGAGATACCGGTTCTCTCTACCTCGGCGGCGCGGTCGTCGGAGCGGCTTTTATGCTGAACAGACCGCTCGTGATCCTTGTTGCCGGCTTTGTTTATGTTTTCGAGGCGATCTCGGTAATTTTGCAGGTCGGGGTCTTCAAACTCTCCGGCAGAAAAAAGAGACTCTTCAAAATGGCGCCATTCCACCATCATCTTGAAAAGTGCGGTTGGAAAGAGGTAACGATAGTATGCGTTTTCACGCTTCTCACCGTGGGCTTCTGCGTGGCGGCATGGTTTTCCATCTGAAATCGTTAAAAATATACGGAAGGAGGTCTTGCGGAATTGAATAACGGAGAAAACAACGGTCAGGAGAAGCCCCGCAAGAGCTTCTTCCGGAGGATAAAGGATAAGATCAATGCCGGCATTTCCCGCTACGAGGAAAAGCGTGCGAGGAAGGATATCATCTTCACCGAGACGATCACGCCTCAACCGGAGAAAAAGGCGCCCGCACTCGTTTGCGGCTCGATAGATTACCAGTTCCTTCTTATAGTTCTCGCTCTGATAACCTTCGGAGCGGTGATGTCATTCTCGGCGAGCTATGCTTTCGCCGAATTCAGATACGACGACAGTACATATTTCATCAAGCGCTATATACTTTTCGCGGTGATGAGCATAATAGGCACTGCGGTTTTCGTTTTTATTGGAAACCCGAGGCTGTGGCGTATCTTCGGCGCCGGTTCTTACGCTGTTTCGATCATTCTGCTTCTCCTCGTTCTCGTGAAGGGAAGCTCGGGAGGAGGCGCACAGCGTTGGCTCTCCTTTGGATTTTTCACCGTTCAGCCCTCCGAGATAGCGAAAATGGCTGTCGTTATGACTCTTGCTCTCTATATGGCATTCTATGAGAAGGAGATAAAGTCGGTTCACGTCTTCGGCGGGAGCTTCAGGAAGGGCGTCCTTGTGCCCGGAATGATAATCGGTATAATATGTGCGCTCGTCATGCTTGAGAAGCATATCTCGGGAGTCATAATCATAGGTCTTATCGGACTTGCCGTTATGTACCTCGGCGGGACGCACAAGAAATGGATCTTTCTGATCCTTGGGATCCTCGCGGTGGCGGCGATCGTTCTGATACTTGTGTCGTCGTATGCGCAGGACCGCGTAACGAGCTGGCTGAAGATCGCCTTCAGCCCCGATACAGTCGATACGCACGGAGACGCGTGGCAGACCCTTCACGGACTTGACGCGATAGGTTCGGGCGGACTTTTCGGGCGCGGACTCGGCAACAGCCTTCTTAAGGAGGGCTACGTCTCTCAGCCGCAGAACGACTTCATCTTTACGATAATATGCGAGGAGCTGGGGTTCGTCGGTGCGGCGATAGTCATAGGACTTTTTGCTCTGCTCGTTTACCGCGGATTCAGAATAGCATCGCGCTGTCCCGATAAATATCTTAGCCTTGTGGCATACGGACTGTCGTTCAAGGTAGCGCTTCAGGTGATACTGAATGTTGCCGTCGTTACGAATTCAATACCGAACACGGGCGTTGCGCTTCCTTTTTTCAGCTCGGGAGGCTCGTCTCTCGCCGTACAGATCTTCGAGATGGGGATAATCCTCTCGATATCAAGATTTTCCGCCGAGAAAAAAGCTTAAGCGCAAGACTTCCCATCACATACGAAAGGACGGTTTGAGAAAATGAGATTTCTGCTTGCGGGCGGAGGCACGGGTGGTCACATAAATCCCGCCCTTGCGATCGCCGATGTAATAAAAAACAATTTTCCCGATCCCGATATAGCTTTCGTCGGCACGAAGAAGGGAATGGAAAATCTTCTTGTCGGAAAGGAAGGCTACCCTATCTACCACATCGAGGCGAGGGGATTTCAGCGCTCGCTCAATCCGAAAAACATCGCGACGGCATGGTATTATTTTACCGCTCCCATAAAGGCGAAAAGTCTGATGAAGGAATTCTGCCCCGATATCGTTATAGGCACGGGCGGGTATGTTTGCTATCCTCCGTTGAAGGCTGCCGCAGAGCTCGGGATCCCGACTCTCGTACATGAGTCTAATGCAACACCGGGACTTGCCGTCAGACTTCTTCAGCAT
>CALYSG010000034.1 GCA_945485605.1 uncultured Clostridia bacterium | reverse complement strand
ATGGGCGATGAAAAGCTGAATGGAAATGGGATTATGCCGTATGAAGCAGTACACCACAGCCCCGTCGGGCGGATTATCTGCTCCACTACTTTATCGGAATGTTCTCTTTCATAGTCGCCCGGTGTCGCGCTGACGAAGATCGCCTGATTTATCTTATCCTCAAATTCATCGAAAAAGAGCGGACGGTTATCAAAAGCCGAAGGCAGACGGAATCCGTAGTCAACGAGATTCTTCTTTCTCGCGTGATCTCCGCCCGACATTCCTCTTACCTGCGGAAGTGTGACATGAGATTCGTCGACAACGAGCAACCAGTCCTTCGGGAAATAATCAAGCAGAGTGTAAGGTGTCGAGCCCGGCTCTCTTCCTGCCAGCACGCGAGAGTAGTTCTCGACCCCCGAACAGAAGCCGACCTCCCGTAGCATCTCTATATCGTAAAGCGTGCGCTCGCGTATCCTCTGAGCCTCTATCAGCTTGCCCTGCGACTCAAACCACGCGACGCGCTCTATCATTTCATTCTTTATTTCGGAAAGTGCCGCATCGCGCTTTTCGGGAGAAACGGCGTAGTGCGTAGCGGGATATATCGCCGTATAGGAAAGCCATCTTATTACCTCGCCGGTAACTATGTTTATCTCCGAAAGTCTGTCTATCTCATCACCGAAAAATTCGACGCGGATCGCCTTCTCTCCCGTCGTCGCGGGAAGTATCTCGACCGTGTCTCCCCGGACACGGAATTTATCACGTGTAAAATTCAGGTCGTTCCGGTCATAGCTTATAGCCACAAGGCGGTGTATAAGATCGTCGCGCGACATAAGCATTCCGGGGCGAAGTGCGATATGGAGCGAGTTGTAGTCCTTTGGGTCGCCGAGTGAGAATATACATGACACCGATGCAACGATTATCACGTTCCTCTGCTCAAAAAGCGACGAGGTCGCGCTGTGACGGAGCATATCGATCTCGTCATTTATCAGCGCGTCCTTCTCAATATACATATCCTTTCCGGGGACATAAGCCTCCGGTTGGTAATAATCGTAATAAGAAACGAAGTACCCCACGGCATCGTCGGGGAAAAACTCCCGCATCTCGGAGCAGACCTGTGCCGCGAGAGTCTTGTTAGGCTCAAGTATCAGTGTCGGACGCTTCGTCCTTGCTATTACATTTGCCACAGTAAAGGTCTTTCCGGAGCCTGTCACCCCGAGAAGGGTCTGAAACCTATCTCCGCGCTCGACGCCCTCGGAAAGAGCGGCGATAGCTTCCGGCTGATCTCCCGTAGGCGTATATTCGCTTTGTAATCTGAATTCTGCCATCTGATCCTCTTTAATGATATTATTTATGAAGGATAACAGTCGCGTGAAGCGTTCCGTCCTCGCCTACAAAGGCAATCTCATACTCTCCGTCGGTCTCGTAAAGCTCGCATCTCACAGTTCCGCCGTACACGACCTCTTTTTTATAGGATATGAAGAAGCTGTCTGCGGAATACTCTTCGGGCACATTCCCCGACAGGACCTCCTCGGCGAGTTCGATGTACCTCACGTTGTTGAGATGCCTGTTCATATCTATCAGCGACCTTCCGACAGTGAAATCGGCGGACGCGATCGCATTTTCACCTTTATCAAGCGTCGCACGTGTGCGCGGAAGACGCCTTACATCGGGAAAATTAGTTCTGTCGGGCTCTGAGTCGTAAGCCGCCGCAAGCTCGGGTGTCAGCTTTGAGAATCCGCTGCCGTCTCGGCTGACATGCGCCCATTCCGACATGGCTGTTACCATGATCTGCCCGTCCTCTCCGATGATCTCGAATTCACGGCATGCCGAAAATCCGAGCGTACGGCGGCTCCATGTTCTAACCGTTACCGTCTCATTGAATATCGGACGCTTTATGATCTTCACAAGGTACCCCGTGAGCAGCCAGGCAGAGTCGGAAGTCCTTATATCCTCACCAACCATAGCTCCGTGAAGGACCGCAAGATCCTCAAACATTCCGAGAATTGCACTGTTTCTTATTCTGTACCCGGGATCGATGTACTGATACCCGACATAATATTTTCTCTCCACTATCATTAAAGTCCGAAGCCTCCGTCAACACCGAGGCATTGCCCCGTGATAAATGATGCCCCGTCCGAGGCGAGGAAAAGCACCGCATCGGCAATGTCTTTAACGCTTCCCATGCGGCAGAGCGGAGTTTCCTCCTCAAGAGCGCGGCGGGTATTAACATCAAGAACAGAATTCATCTCGGTATCAATTACCCCCGGCTCAACGCAGTTCACGGTTATCCCGGATGGACCGAGCTCCTTCGCAAGTGCCGTCGTAAGCCCGCGGATACCCGCCTTTGCCGCCGAATAGTGCACCTCGCATGAAGCACCGACGCGTCCCCATACCGAGCCGATATTGATTATCCGCCCGAAGTGAGCCTTCACCATCTCACGCGCGGCGGCGCGGCAGGTATAAAAGCTTCCCGAAAGGTCGGTCGATATCATTCTCTCCCAGTCGGAATCGGTGAGATCGGTGAACAGCTTTATCTGCGCGATACCCGCTGAATTAACAAGAACATCTGCTCCGCCGAGGATCGAGATCGCATCCTTCATTGCCTTTTCAGCCGAAGCGGAAGACGCAAGGTCTGCCTTTATCGCAACGGCGCCCGTCTCTTCGGAGAGCACTTGCGCCTTTTCATATGAATTGTTGTAAAAGAATACAACGCGGTCACCGTTCTTCGAGAAACGGCGCACGACCTCCGCACCGATTCCACGTGATCCTCCGGTAACGATTATCTTTCTCATTTTTATTTTTTGACCATGGCTTTCGCTTATCAGGCGAAAAGCTTCCTTTTTCAATCTTTCAGTTCTGCTTCTGCACGAGCTTGTACTCGTCGAAAAAATCAAAATAGGGACACTCTCGGTTAGTACAGTTCACGAAGCTCTCCATCTCGTCCTCGTCAAGGTCGAGAGTGCATATATATGCGTCACATTCGTCGTCGTACTCGTAGTGCAGACAGCATTCGCAGTTGGTCTTCTTCTTTTTCTTTAGGTTTTTTTCATCCATAAATATTATGATCTTTCAAACTGATGATCGAGCGTATGCTTAGTCATCTCCAAAGCCACGGGTCTGCCGTGCGGGCAGAAGGTTATGTCGGGAAGCCGCATAAGCTCGGCGACGATCGCCGCCGAATTGCCCTCCGGATATTCCCTTCCCGCCTTTATAGCCGCTTTGCAAGACGCCTGATACAGAGCCTTCTCAAAAACGGTGTCCTTTGTGATTCCGGGCGTTCCGGTGTCACCGAGGAGCCTTCCCGCCATTTCGGCGATCATATCCGCCGCCGCATCGGTGCTTATCCCGTCCGGGATCGCGGTAATGCTTACATTACACCTCCCGGTCGTAAATGAAAAACCGGTCGATTCTATCTCGGCTCTGTACTGTTCAAGTATCTGCGCCTCGCTGCTCAGTATCATTCTTTCAACGGGTAACATAAGGATCTGCGAACAGAGCCCTGTGCTCTTCATATTCGCCTTAAGTCTCTCAAATATTATCCGCTCGTGCGCGGCGTGCTTGTCGATCAGTATGAGCTTCTCTCCCTTCTCTACTATCAGATAGGAATTGAATACCTCGCCGACAAAGCGCCAGTCCGAGCTTTGCTCCTTAGCTCCGATCACCGCTGGTTCGGGGACTGTATGAAGCACCGTCGAAGGCATCGGCGGTTGCTCGGGAATCGGCGCAGGCACCTGAGGTTTCGGTTGCCCCAATCCTTCGGAATGTTCTTTGACCGTCGGCTGTACGGGACTTGACGGGGGTGCCGCAAAAGGCACCGCCGTCTCACGCACGGGAGTGCTTGCCCGAGCTTGCGCGGGTTCGGGCGGCTTCACTTCGTCGGTCTTCTTCGGAGTATAAATATCATAGCTGAGCTGGCGGCTCTTTACCGATCCGTCGCGGCGGTCGGGCAGAGGCTCGGTCACGTCCGAAAGCCTTCTCCCGCCGACCTCGGCGCGTACAGAGCCCTGAGCCGGCTGTCCCGGGAGCTTCAGTTCGGGGCGTGTTACGTTCTGCTCCAGCGCCGATCTCACACCGTAGTACACAGCCTCAAATACCGGCTTTTCGTTTGAAAATTTCACCTCTAATTTTGATGGGTGAACATTTACGTCGACGAGTGCCGGATTTATCGTGATGTTAAGTACACAGACGGGAAACCTTTCCTGCGGGATGTAGGAAACATACGCCTGCTCTATCGCCGCCTGTGCCGTGCGGCTCTTCACATACCTTCCGTTGATAAAGAAGTTCTGGAAATTGCGGTTGACCTTGCAGTTATCGGTCCTGCCTATAAAGCCGGAAAGTCTGATCCCCTCGGTGCTGCTGTCTACTTCTATAAGCGATTTTGTGAATTCCCTGCCGAATATCGCATAGACTGCGCTTTTGAGCTGCCCGTCGCCCGCCGTTTCCAGCCTCGTGTTACCATCACATATAAGGCGAAAGGCTATCTCGGGGTGAGAAAGGGCAATCTTCTCCACGACGGCGGTCACAGCCATCGCCTCTGTCATATCCTTCTTTAAAAATTTACGGCGCGCGGGAACGTTCGCAAACAGGTTCTCAACAAAGACCGTTGTACCGTTCTGTGCCGCGCGGTCCCCGATGCCTATGGTGACGCCGCCCGATACCTCAAGCATTGCTCCGACCGACTGATCGGAGGTCTTTGAGATTATCCTGACGTCCGACACTGCCGCTATCGCCGCGAGAGCCTCTCCGCGGAAGCCGAGCGTTATGATCGCATTGAGGTCTGTCTCATCCTTGATCTTACTCGTGGCGTGCCGTCTGACAGCAACCGGAAGGTCCTCCCGGCTGATCCCCGAGCCGTTGTCGGTGACGCGCATAAGCGTCACCCCGCCGTTCTGTATCTCGACAGTAACACGTGTCGCGCCCGCGTCGATAGAGTTCTCGACCAGCTCCTTTATCACCGAGGCAGGGCGATCAACTACCTCTCCGGCTGCGATAAGGTTCGCCACAGCAAACGACAGTACGTTTATCTTTCCCATGGGGCACCTCTCTATAAAATCACTTAAGTCTCTTCTGAAGCGTATAAAGGAACGTCATTGCCTCGTAAGGCGAAAGCGTATTAATATCCACCGCCTTGAGCTCCTCTATCACCTGATCCTGAATACAGTCGTCAAAGCTGATGAGGCTGTCGTCCTTATCCTGCATGTTATCTTTTTTTGCCGTACTCGTTGTAAGCTCCCCGGAGCTTTTCTCGACTGCGACAAGTATATCTCTTGCACGCTTGATGACCTCGCTCGGCAGACCGGCGAGCTTTGCTACCTCTATCCCGTAGCTGTCGTCGGTAGAGCCGCGCACGATCTTACGAAGGAAGATTATGCTGTCACCGCGTTTCTTCGCGGCAATGTTGTAATTCACGATGCCGGGGAACTCGTCTTCAAGTCCCGTCAGCTCGTGATAATGCGTGGCAAAAAGCGTCCTTGCGCCTATCTTTTTACCATAGGTATATTCGATTATCGCACGGGCTATGCTCATACCGTCGAAGGTGCTCGTCCCGCGTCCGACTTCGTCGTAGATTATAAGGCTTCGCGAGGTCGCGTTCTTCAGTATGTATGCTACCTCTGTCATCTCAAGCATGAAGGTCGACTGCCCCGATGCGAGATCGTCGGATGCCCCGACCCTTGTAAATATCTTATCGACGATGCCGATCCGTGCCTCGTTCGCCGGAACATACGAACCTATCTGCGCCATAAGCACGATAAGTGCCACCTGTCGCATATATGTAGATTTACCCGCCATATTTGGGCCGGTTATCAGCATCAACCTGTTGTTTGCCGAATCAAGGAGCGCGTCGTTCGGAACAAAATATGAGTCCTTCACGAACTGCTCGACGACGGGGTGCCTTCCGTCTTTTATTTCAATAACGTCTGACGTATCGACTTCGGGACGCACGTAGCGGTTCCGCGAAGCGACGGTCGCAAGAGAGCGGTAACAGTCAAGCTCGGCAAGAAGCCCCGCAACGCGCAGAACTCTCTGCGAATTGTCGGAGACAAACGCTCTGACCTCCTGAAACAGCTCGTACTCAAGGCTGTTGATCTTGTCCTCGGCACCGAGGATCGTAGCCTCAAGGTCTTTTAATTCCTGCGTTATATAGCGTTCGCTGTTTGCAAGCGTCTGCTTTCTTATAAAGCGGTCGGGCACCTGGTTCATAAAAGACTTTGAGACCTCAATATAGTATCCGAACACGCGGTTGAAGCCTATCTTGAGGGTCTTGATCCCGGTCTTTTCCTTCTCTTCCTCACCGATCTTGTCCACCCAGTCCTTACCGTTGTGCATTACCGAGCGCAGACGGTCGATATCCTCACTGTATCCATCTCGTATAACGCCGCCCTCTCTGACAAGAAACGGCGGATCGTCGACGATCGCCGCGTCTATTCTGTCGCGGACATCGTCAAGTGTGTCAAGCCCCTCGTATATCCTTCTGAGTTCCGGATCCTTGCAACCCTCAAGCATCATTCGAAGCTCGGGAAGCGCCTTCAGGGTATTGCACACAGCGCGAAGGTCCTTTCCCCCCGCAGTGCCGTAAACTATACGCGTCATAAGCCTCTCAAGATCGAGCACACGCGAAAGCGCCTCGCCCATTTCCTCCCGAAGCATATATTCGTCAAACAGCTCTCCGACAGCTCCCTGCCTTCTGAGTATCAGCGACTGTGTGCGCAGAGGATGCTCGAGCCAAGAGCGCAAAAGTCTCGCACCCGGGGCTGTCTCGGTCTTATCGATAACCCAGAGAAGAGAGCCTTTTTTCTCCTTACTCCGCATCGTCTCGGTCAGCTCAAGATTGCGGCGGGTGTTTACGTCAAGCTCGACAAACTGCCCGCCCGTGTAGATCTCAAGCTCCTTTATATAAGGAACATCCGAGCGTTGCATATCGGAAATGTAGCCGAGAAGCGCTCCTACTGCCATGGTAAGCTCCCGGTCGTCGGTCACACCGTCACGAAGTGTATTGCCAAAGCGCTCGGTAACCATTTCACGTGCCGGATCGTACTCGAACCTTCCCGGCTGATTACCCGATATCATAGCGCCGATGCGGTCGCGTATGAAGTCGGCAAGGTCGCCGAGTTTATCATCCGACAGATTGGTAAGCACCTCTCTCGGAGAGAAGGTCGCAAGCTCGTTCCTGATCCTGTCGCCCTTCTCGTCCGGGAAAGAGGTCGCGCATATCTTCGCCGTCGAAATATCGCAGAAGCATACACCGGTGCGGTCGATGCCGAAGAATACCGCGCAGATATAGTTGTTTACGTTTTCTTTAAGGAGATCGCTCTCAAGCAGCGTTCCGGGAGTTATGACACGGATTATATCACGCTTTACAAGTCCCTTGGCAAGCGAAGGATCCTCCATCTGCTCGCAGATGGCGACCTTGAAGCCCTTGTCGATGAGCTTCCCTATATAGATCTCCGCCGCGTGATACGGCACCCCGCACATTGGAGCACGCTCTTCTTCGCCGCAATCTCTGCCCGTAAGGGTCAGATCAAGTACGCGCGAAGCCGTTATCGCATCGTCAAAGAACATCTCGTAGAAGTCACCGAGACGGTAAAAAAGTATATAATCCTTATACTGGTTTTTTATCTCAAAATACTGCTCCATCATCGGAGTCATAAGAGCTACCTCCGTCCCTTAAAGAAATTTACGGGTCCAAGTCAAAAATCAGTGATGGCAACCGCCGCAGCTCGAGCAGTCGTGAGTGCATGACTGCGGAAGCTCTCCCGTGATATTGTAGGTAATAATGTTGTTGACGTTCTCCATAAGCTCGTTGACGGCGCTCTGAGCGTCGCTGAGCCTCGCAAACACCTCGCTGTTGAGGATCAGCTTGTAAAGCTCGTCGACTCTTCCCTGCATCTTGGCGATCAGGAGTCTGTCGGGGTCTGACTGACCCGCCTGCTCCTGCAGTGCCTGCTGCTGTACCTCGTATTCGCGGAGCCAGGTCTGAAGGTTCATGTCGGCGTCAAAGGCGTCGCGTGCAGCATTCAGTTCGGCTACTCTCTTGTCTTCCTTGATCGTTTTGCCGAGCTCTGCGGCAAGTTCTTCGATGGTCATTGGTTGTTTCTCCTTTATATAATTTTTATTTTATGATTTCTCCGTAGAGATTGAAGGTCTCGGCGCGCGTGACTCTTACGTTAACGAAATGCCCCGAAAGAGACGGATCGCCCGCAAATATCACTATTTTGTCCTGTTCCGTCCTTCCTTCAAGCATACCGCCGTTACCCTTGCTCACTCCGTCGCAGAGTACACGAAGAGTCTCACCCTCGAGTTGTCTGTTCTTTTCAAGCGAGATCTCGTTCTGAAGCGCAACGAGCCTCTCAAAGCGGCTGTTCTTGACGTTATCGGGTATCTGATCCTTCATATTTGCCGCGGGAGTACCGCTTCTCGGCGAATAGATGAAGGAAAAGATCCGGTCGTACCTGACTTCCCGCAGGGCCTCAAGAGTCGCCTCGAAATCCTCCTCGGTCTCACCGGGGAAGCCGACGATTATGTCAGAGGTAACGGATACGTCGGGGATCCTTTCACGCAGGTATGCGAGCTTGTCCCTGTATTCTCCGAAGTTATAGTGACGGTTCATCAGCTTAAGGATCCTGTCGCTTCCCGACTGGAGCGGAAGGTGGAGCTGTTTTGCTATCTTCTTCTCGTCGGCGATAGCGTCGATAAGCTCCCGTGTCGCGTCCTTCGGATGACTCGTCATAAAATGAAGCACGAAGTCGCCCTCGATCGAAGCAAGTCTTCGCAAAAGTTGCGGAAATGTGCAGTCAGATCCGCTGCCTCTGCCGTAAGAGTTCACGTTCTGCCCGAGAAGAGTAATGTCGCGGTAGCCTTCGGTGACAAGTCCCCTGACCTCCGCTTCTATATCATCCGGACGTCGGCTGCGCTCTCGTCCGCGGACATACGGTACTATGCAGTATGTGCAGAAATTGTTGCAACCGTACATCACCGACACCCACGCGCGGTATGACGACTCGCGCCTTACCGGCACATCCTCCGCAACGTCGGGCTGCTCCGGCTCGGCAGCAAAGCTCCGTTTCCCACCGCGCAGGCGATCAAGAAGCATCCCGGGGAAAAGATGCAAGGACCCGGGCGGGAAAGTTATATCGACATAAGGATAGCGCATCTTAAGCTCGGTGCGGCGGTGTTCCTGCCCCACCATACAGCCGCAGACTGCGATCACAAGCGAAGGGTTATTCTCTTTTATATGCTTGTACTGACCGATTATCGAGAGAGTCTTTCTCTCTGCGTGTTCTCTCACCGCGCAGGTGTTGACGATTATGAGGTCCGCCGCACCGGGCTCTTCGGTTTTTACATATCCCATAAGCTCGGCAAGTCCGGCAAGTTTCTCGCTGTCAGCCTCGTTCTGCTGACATCCGAAGGTTCGCACGTAATATCTGAACAGCCTTCCGTCGCCCGACCGCGAGCGAAGAAGCGTTCTGACTTTCTCTGCCGCCGAGCCGGTACTTGCATTAAGCATACTGATTATTTCCGACATAGCATCTCCGAATAGAAAAATATAAGCAATATAATATTATACTGTATCCGGCACGTTTTGTCAACTACGTGAAGTTCAATAATAATGTTTTCCGGGCACCGGCATAATATGTTTCCTTTGACTTGACATATTCGCCGACCGATGGTATAATATAGATTAATTATTTTTACGGAGTACTGAAATTGGCGGAATTTTTATCAGATGTCGTTCTCGACTGTGTAATAGACTCTCTTAAGCTATTTCCTTTTCTCTTTCTTACCTACCTCTTGATGGAGATAATCGAACACAAAACGGGCGGCAGATTTCAAAAAGCCATAAGCAAGGCGGGACGTCTCGGACCTCTTTTCGGAAGCCTTCTCGGCGCACTTCCGCAGTGCGGCTTCTCAGCTGCCGCCGCGGGGCTGTATTCGGGAAGACTCATAACCGTCGGAACGCTTATTGCGATATTTTTAGCGACATCGGATGAAATGCTTCTCGTGATGCTTTCTTCCGCGGTCAGGCAAAATACAGGCTGGATACTCCCCTTGAAGCTCATAGCCGTCAAGGTCGTATGCGCTATGCTCGCGGGCTTCATTACAGACCTTGCCGTCGGATTTGCGAGAAAGAAAAGACCTATCGCAAAAGCTACCGAAACAGAAGAGATCTGCGAGATGTGTGAGCACGATCGTTGTCACTGTGAAAAACACGGGGTGTTTCTCTCGGCGCTGATCCATTCGGGTAAGATACTCGTATTCATAGCCGCCGTCATGTTCGCGGTAGGTACGGCGATATTCATTCTTGAGCAGAACGGAATAGACAAGGAAAGGATAGGCGGCTTCATAAAAGGACTGCCCGTTCTCGGAGAATTCATCACGGGACTTATAGGTCTTATCCCGAACTGTGCGGCGTCTGTCGTGCTCACCGAGCTCTATGCAGAAGGAGTCATAAACGCAGGGCAGGCGCTCTCAGGACTTTTCGCGGGTGCAGGAGTAGGAGTACTGATCCTCTTCCGCACGAACCGCGGCAAAATCCGCGAAAATCTGCTTATTCTGCTGACTCTCTACCTCACGGGAGTCGGATTTGGACTTCTGTTCAATCTTACGGGGCTTTCGGGACTGCTCGGACTCTGAAAAAGGAAAAAGGAGGAGGACCCTATGCCCTCATCTGAAAGGATCATGCGTGTCGCCGCGATACACGATATATCATGCTTCGGCAGATGTGCACTGACGGTAGTCATACCCGTAATTTCGGCTATGGGAATACAGGCAGTGCCTGTTCCGACGGCCCTGCTTTCGACTCACACCGGCGGATTTGACGACCTTTACTTTCGCGATCTCACCGACGACATGGTCGGGATAGAAGATCACTTCTCACGGCTCGGGCTCGAATTCGATGCTGTATATACCGGGTTTCTCGGAAGTGAACGGCAGATCTCCGTGGTTTCGGATTTTCTTTGCAGATTCGGAAAGAAGGACTGCCTGAGATTCATCGATCCCGTTATGGGAGACGACGGAGCTCTGTATTCAACATACAACGACAGGCTTGCCGCCGGGATGAGGAAGCTCTGCAAAAGTGCGGACATAATAACTCCAAACCTTACAGAAGCGTGCTACCTTACCGGAACGGAATACGAGGACACGGAAAAAATGAGCGAGACGGATGCGGCAGCATTTGCAGCTGATATCTGCCTTAAAATGGAGAGATTAACCGACGCCGACATTGTGATTACCGGGATTAATTCGTGTAACGGAAATATCGGTTGCTATACCTTCACGGGCGGTCACGGCAGCTTTTTCTCTCGCCCTCGTGTCGGCACGGGATATCCGGGCACGGGTGAGCTTTTCGCCTCGGTAATGCTCGGAAAGCTTCTTAAACAGGAGAGCTTTCTTGATGCTGCAATCGGTGCGGCAGACTTTACACGCCGCGCGGTAGAATATTCATTAAAATTTACATCGCCTGTGCGGGAGGGTGTGACCTTTGAGCCTCTGCTCGGGGATCTCGCATACGGAAATGACAGAATTACTATGTAAACTATTTATTAAAGACAGGCAAAATCTCTCGTCTCCCGAGGTGCACAGACGCTACGGGACGATGGTGAGCATCGTTGCGATAATAATCAACACTTTGCTGTTTTCCTCGAAGCTCATAATCGGAAAAAAGATAGGCTCGGTCGCGGTCTGTGCAGACGCTATGAACAACCTTGCCGACGCGGGATCGTCGGTCGTCTCCTTCATAAGCTTCCGAATAGCGGCAAAGCCCGCCGACCGCAAGCATCCATTCGGTCACGCAAGGATCGAATACGTTACCTCCATGCTCGTATCCTTCCTCGTTCTTCATACCTCGATCGATATAGTGACCGAATCGTTTGAAAAGCTCTTCTCCGGAAACGGCGAATCCGAAACGCACATAGCGGTATTCTTTATCCTCGGCGCGGCTATACTTCTGAAGCTCTGGCTCTGCTTCTTCAACAGAAAGATAGGCAAGAAGATAAACTCGCCGATAATGAAGGCTAATTCAGCCGACAGCCTCTCGGACGCTCTGTCTACCTCTGCAGTCCTCGGCTCGGCTGTTCTGACATACTTCTTCCCCGCCCTATGGCAGGCGGACGCAATCATGGGACTTATCGTCGGCGTACTGATCTTCGTCTCCGGGATCAAGATATTCAATGCTGCGAAGAACGCCATACTCGGTGAGGCTCCGGACGGCAGTATAGAGGAATCGATAGCTTCCGTTATCTCGGAACATCCCGGTGCGCTCGGATATCACGATCTCTTCATACACAACTACGGCCCCGGAAGATGCATAGTTTCGCTGCATATCGAGGTCGACGGTGCAAAAGATATCTTCAGATCTCATGATATGATAGACAATATAGAAAAAGAGCTTCGCGAAAAGTACGGATACGTTGCGACCGTCCATATGGATCCGATAGTAACCGATAACGATCGCATCAATGCGCTTCGTGAAAGAATAGCCGCCGCCGTTTCATCGATCGACGAAAGGCTTATGATACACGATTTCCGATTTGTCGAAGGTGAGACTCACACAAACCTTATATTTGACATTTCGGCGCCGTTTGAATTGAAAATGACCGATAGCGATATCACCGAACGCGTAAATAAAGAAGTATCTGCCATCGGAGAAAACTATTTTGCGGTCGTAACCGTCGACCGTTGCTGAAAATGATCAAGCCAAGGAGGCAAAAATGTCCGAAACCACACGTGAAAAGAATACCGGTATTCCCGAAAGCGGGAATACACTACGCACACTCCTGAACAACGAGGCAAAGCGCAGAGGTGATTCGGTCGCGGTCTCGGCAAAATCGGGAAACCGCTATATAAATTTTTCCCGCAAGACCTTACGTGAAAATGCTCATTCGCTCGGCGCGGCGCTCAGAGCCGACGGCTATGAGGGTAAAAACATCGTGATCGCGGGAGAAAACGGATATATCTGGGGCATGGTGTACCTTGCAGTGACCTGTTACTGCGGAACCGCGCTCCCGCTGTCGCGCAGTATCGATCCGAATACCTTTGCGGACATCGCCTCTGACTGCGGCTCCCCCCTCGCAATTCTCGGTGACGAATGTACAGAGATCGCGACCGCACTCAAAAATAAAGGTATAAAAACCATCTCCTTCTCCCAGCTCGGAGCCCTTATTATCCGAGGCAGTAAAGAAAAGCCGGGGCATCACATTCTCACTCCCGGGTCGGTAGCCGAGCTTGCCGTCTCATCAGGTACGGAAGGTAAGCTCAAAATAGCCGAGCTGACGCATGCAAACCTTTGCTTCACTCTGAGCCAGCTTTCAAGGATGCTCCCGATCGGAGATTCGGAAGTATTATACTCGGTACTCCCATTAACACATTGCTATGAACGCATCTGCGGCTTCCTCTATCCTCTCTTCGGGGGTGCAACAGTCGCTTACGGAGAGGGACTGCACCACCTTTCGACAAATCTCAGAGAGGTAAGACCGACCGTTATACTCTGCGTTCCGTTCGTACTGAACAGGATATATTCAAAGATATGGCATAATATCGAGAAAAAAGGTATCGGTGAGAAGGTCCGCCGCGTCATAAAGCTCACAAACGCCGCCGGCCCGCTCAAAATGACTGTCAGACGGCAAATATTCGCCGAAATACATGACACCCTCGGAGGAAGACTTTCACTTCTCATTTGCGGAGGAAGTCCCGCTGACACAGAGACGATATCCGGGCTTCACGATTTCGGCATCCGCGCTTTGCAGGGCTACG
>CALYSG010000033.1 GCA_945485605.1 uncultured Clostridia bacterium | reverse complement strand
GCACGTTAAATATAAGCAGCGCGCGCGGAAGCGTATTTGCCGCCGGAAGGATGGCACTGTAAAGTCCGATTATCGCATCCATCGGCATAAATCCCGAGTAAAACGGATAGGTTATGAAATAATTCACCGGAAAGCTTAATGCCGATGCGGTAACAGCTCCGACAAGGCACCCGATAAGAGCCGCGCGCCTTCCCTCCCATTTGCGATATATAAGACCCGCGGGCAATACCATCGCAGCACCGACAAATAAATTGGCGAGCTCGCCGACACCCGACGTCCCGGTGAACGGCAAATGCAGAAGGTTCTTAAGCAGTTCGGTCGCCACTCCCCAAAAGGGTCCGAGCGCAAACGCCGAAATAAGTGCCGGAAGGTCGGAAAAGTCGAATTTCAGAAATCCCGGTGTTATCGGGGTCGCAAATTCGAGCATCATAAGAATAAAAGCTATTGCCGACATTATTGCCGTCACCGTCAGCTTTCTTGCGGTGAAAAATTTTTCCTTTTTCATATTGTTCTCCCATTAAAAATTATTTATGGAAGATAAAAAAAGTCCCCCTCCCGGGGAACAGGTTTTATCTTTTCTCATCCGGACTCTGACCGTCGGCACAGGAATCTCACCTGTTCGGCGCCTCTCGGCGTTAGCGGGCTTTACCGCCGGTATGGAATTTCACCAATCCCCAAAGATCACTGATCTTCAATTTCCGTAAGAGCGGAGCAAATGCCGTACAGGGACTGCCGCTGTCGCGGCAACCCCTGTACTTTTATGATCCTTATCGGATCAGAATTACGCAAGAATCTTCGAAACAACGCCCGATCCGACGGTTCTGCCGCCTTCACGGATAGCGAAGCGAAGTCCCTCTTCCATAGCGATAGGAGTGATGAGCTCAACGGTCATATCTACGTTATCGCCCGGACGGCACATATCGGTGCCCTCAGGAAGCTCGATGGTACCGGTAACGTCGGTGGTTCTGAAGTAGAACTGAGGTCTGTAGCCGGATACGAAGGGCTTCTTACGGCCGCCTTCTTTTTCGGTCAGGCAGTATACATGACCGATGAACTTGGTGTGAGGATGAACGGTGCCGGGCTTGCAGAGGACCTGACCACGCTCGATGCCGTCCTTCGCTACGCCGCGAAGAAGAACACCGATGTTGTCGCCTGCCTCAGCCTGCGGAAGGAGCTTATGGAACATCTCAACGCCGGTAACGACGGAAGCTCCCTTCTCATCGGAAAGACCGACGATCTCGACAGCGTCGCCAACCTTAACGGTTCCGCGCTCGACACGACCGGTAGCAACCGTTCCACGGCCGGAGATCGAGAAAACGTCCTCGACGGGCATAAGGAAGGGCTTATCGGACTGACGCTCAGGGGTAGGAATATAGGAGTCAACAGCATCCATCAGCTCTTTGATGCAAGCAAACTCGGGAGCATTGGGATCGGTGCTGGTGGACTCGAGGGCGTTACGGGCAGAGCCGCGTATGACCGGAATATCATCACCCGGGAAGTCGTAGGACGAGAGAAGGTCACGAACTTCCATCTCGACAAGGTCAAGGATCTCTTCGTCATCAACAAGGTCAGTCTTGTTCATGAAAACGACGAGGGCGGGAACGCCGACCTGACGGGCAAGAAGAACGTGCTCACGGGTCTGGGCAAGAGGTCCGTCGGTACCTGCAACAACGAGGATTGCGCCGTCCATCTGGGCAGCACCGGTGATCATGTTTTTAACATAGTCAGCGTGTCCCGGGCAGTCAACGTGCGCATAGTGACGGTTTGCGGTCTCGTACTCAACGTGTCTCGAGTTGATCGTGATACCGCGAGCTCTTTCCTCGGGGCAGTTGTCGATCTGGCTGTAATCAAGGAACTCAGACCCGTTCACGAGAGAGAGATACTTTGTGATCGCAGCAGTAAGAGTAGTTTTACCGTGGTCAACGTGACCTATGGTACCAATGTTTACATGGGGCTTTGTACGCTCAAACGTCTGTTTTGCCATTTGTAAAATCCTCCGATTATTATTTTAATTAAATTTTTCAGCGTGATGCAATGATTTTTTCCTGGATCGACTTCGGCACTTCTGCGAAGTGATCGGGTTCCATGGAATAGTTGCCGCGTCCCTGAGTCTTTGAACGCAGGTCTGTGGCATATCCGAACATCTCGGACAGCGGGACCATCGCGGTTATCTCCTGCGCGCCCGTTACGGGCTCGATCGACTGGATCGCACCGCGACGTGAGTTGAAGTCGCCGATAACGTCGCCCATATAATCGTCGGGAACGACCGTAACGACCTTCATGATAGGCTCGGTAAGCACCGGGTCAGCCTTCTTCATGGCATCCTTGAATGCCATCGAACCGGCGATCTTGAACGCCATGTCGGACGAGTCGACCTCATGATACGAACCGTCATAGAGCGTGACCTTCACATCAACGACATTATAGCCCGCAAGCACGCCCGAGCGCATGGCGCTCTGGATACCGGCATCGACCGCGGGAATGAATTCCTTCGGGATCGCGCCGCCCGTGACGGCATTGACGAACTCGTAGCCCTTTCCGGGTTCGGAGGGCTCGATCGTGATCTTGACATGACCGTACTGACCGTGACCGCCCGACTGACGGGCAAATTTGGTTTCCTGATCCGCTTTCTTGCGGATAGTCTCCTTATAAGCCACCTGCGGTGCGCCTATATTCGCCTCCACATTGAACTCACGGAGAAGTCTCTCAACGATGATCTCAAGGTGAAGCTCGCCCATTCCGGCGATGATCGTCTGACCGGTGTCCTGATCGGTATAGGTTCTGAAGGTAGGATCCTCCTCAGCCAGCTTCTGAAGTCCGACGCCGAGCTTTTCCTGACCCGCGCGGGTCTTAGGCTCGATGGCGACTCTGATAACGGGCTCGGGGAATTCCATCTGCTCAAGTATGATGGGCTTCGCCTCATCGCAGAATGTATCACCCGTCGTGGTATTCTTTATACCTATAACGGCGGCGATATCTCCGCTGTAGACGCCCTCGATGTCCTTACGCTCATTGGCGTGCATCTGAAGGATACGTCCGAAGCGCTCGCGCGCACCCTTCGTTGAGTTATACGCTGTTTCACCCGCCTTGATCGTTCCCGAATATACGCGGAAGAAGCAGAGTCTTCCTACATAGGGGTCGGTCATGATCTTGAACGCCAGAGCCGAGAAAGGCTCCGCGTCACTTGCGGTACGGGTTTCTTCCTCACCGGTATGGGGATTGACACCGTTTACGGGAGGAATATCAAGAGGCGAAGGAAGGTACTCGACAATATTGTCAAGCAGCTTCTGAACGCCCTTGTTTCTGTACGATGTTCCGCACATTACGGGGACCATTGTATTTGCGATCGTTGCCTTTCTGATAGCGGCGCGGATCTCATCTACGGTGATATCTTCCCCGTTGCAGAACTTCTCGAAAAGCTCTTCGTCGGTCTCGGCGGTAGCCTCGAGCATCTTTTCACGATACTCATTGGCAAGATCGACCATATCTTCCGGGATCGGCTCGACTCTCATATCCTTACCGAGTTCATCGTAATAAACATCGGCTTCCATGTTTACAAGGTCGACAATGCCACGGAAGCTGTCTTCAGAACCGATAGGCAGTTGTACGGGAACGGGATTTGTGTGGAGTCTTTCCTTCATCATCGTGAGAACACGGTAGAAGTTGGCTCCCATGATATCCATTTTGTTTACATACGCCAATCTCGGCACATTGTACTTGTTAGCCTGTCTCCAGACAGTTTCGGACTGCGGTTCGACTCCGCCCTTGGCGCAGAAGACGCAGACCGCTCCGTCAAGTACACGGAGCGAACGCTCGACCTCGACGGTAAAATCGACGTGTCCCGGCGTGTCTATGATATTTATGCGATGACCCTTCCAGTAGCAGGTCGTGGCAGCCGACGTTATCGTGATACCGCGTTCCTGCTCCTCTTCCATCCAGTCCATCGTGGCGGCACCCTCGTGGGTCTCGCCGAGCTTATGGGTCTTTCCGGTGTAAAAGAGGATTCTCTCGGTCGTTGTGGTTTTGCCGGCATCGATATGAGCCATGATTCCGATGTTCCGGGTCCGCTCAAGTGAATACTCCCTTGGCATAGATTGCTTTTTCTCCTATTCTGCGGCAGATCAATAGCGATAGTGCGCGAACGCCTTGTTCGCATCTGCCATCTTGTGTGTCTCTTCTTTTTTCTTGAATGCGCCGCCCATGCTGTTCTTGGCGTCGATTATCTCGCCGGCAAGTCTTTCAGCCATAGTGCGCTCTCCGCGTTTTCTTGCGGCTGCGATGAGCCAGCGGAGTCCGAGTGTCTGACGGCGGTCGGCTCTGACTTCCATAGGAACCTGGTAAGTCGATCCTCCGACGCGGCGTGCTTTGACCTCGTATACGGGCATAACGTTTTCAAACGCTGCCTGGAATACCTCGAGTGCGCTCTGACCTTCTTTTTCCTCGACGGTGCGGAATGCGTCATAGACTATCTTCTGCGCAACTCCCTTTTTGCCGTCTTCCATCACGTTGTTTATCAGCTTTGTTACGAGCTTCGAATTATACAACGGATCGGGCAGAACGTCTCTCTTGGCTATTTTACCTCTTCTCGGCACTTTGCTTCCCTCCTTCATCAAATATTATGAAATCACAGGTACTCAAAAGCATTCTTCTGTCAGTGCCCGGCTTGCTCTGCTTAAACATTAAAGTTCAGCTCAAAAGGCGGGCTTGTCAGTGGTATGCTTATACCCTTTCCGCTCCGAAAGAATTATTTCTTCTTTTTAGGAGCCTTTGCGCCGTACTTTGAACGGCTCTGCAGACGGTTTGCGACGCCCTGTGCATCGAGCGTACCGCGTATGATGTGGTAACGTACACCGGGCAGGTCACGTACACGACCGCCTCTGATAAGGACGACCGAGTGCTCCTGCAGATTGTGTCCGATTCCCGGAATATACACCGTAGCCTCGAGACCGTTGGTAAGACGAACTCTCGCTATCTTACGGAGAGCGGAGTTAGGCTTCTTCGGGCTGGTCGTATACACTTTCGTGCAAACGCCTCTCTTCTGCGGCGAACTCTGGTCTGTCGGGGCATTTTCGAGAGAGTTGAAGCCCTTCTGAAGCACGGGGGCTTTGGACTTGTATGTCTTCTCGTTTCTGCCTTGTCTGACAAGTTGGTTGAATGTCGGCATTGTTTTCCTCCTTTCGGCAATACTTTAATGTTTATACAGACGCAAACCGAACGGTCTGCGAAACTGCCTTGACAACATCTCGTCCCAAAAATACATTTTATTATATCATTTTGCCCGTACTTTGTCAAGCGGACAAGCGGACGACTTATATTTTTATTTGTTTTTTCTGCGTTTTGCACAAATGCTGAGACATCTTAATAAAATATTTACACAATTTTGGATCATATAAACAAAGACATACGACCGGCTTATGTGTTATTCATCGCCGCGGGACGAAGGTCCCGCGGCGATGAACTCTGTTTTTATCAGCCGGCGATCGCACCGCTGCCGGAGGCTCCTCCGACTCCCTCGGTGCCGACGACAGTGATATTCTTGTAGCGATCCATACCCGTTCCGGCGGGGATCAGCTTACCGATAATGACATTTTCCTTAAGTCCGAGCAGGTTGTCGACCTTGCCCTTGATCGCGGCTTCGGTAAGGACCTTTGTGGTCTCCTGGAAGGATGCCGCTGACAGGAAGGATTCGGTCTGAAGAGCTGCCTTCGTGATACCGAGCAGTACGGGCGAGCCCTCCGCAACGGAAAGCTCTGCTCCGGTCTCATCGGTCGTCTCTCCGGCGGCAAGGCGCGCTTCGACGGCTTCGTTCTGCTCCTCAAACTCGTTGAGGTCGACGGTCGCGCCCTCAAGCAGCTCGGTGCTGCCCGGGAAGTCGACCTTGACCTTCCTCGTCATCTGGCGGCAGATGATCTCGATATGCTTATCGTTTACGCGAACGTCCTGTGAACGGTAGACCTTCTGGACCTCTTTGATAAGGTACTCATAGACGGCGTCAAGTCCGAGTATACGCATGATATCGGCAGGTGACTTGTTGCCTTCCGTAAGAGCCTGCCCCTTCTCAACGTGGTCTCCGTCTGTAACGGCAAGGCGCGTACCGTAAGGTATCTGATATTTTCTGATCTCACCGTCGTCGGTATTTATCGTGATCTCGTAGGCTCCGAATTCGGTCGGGGCGATATAGGCAGTACCCGAGACCTCGCTCATGATAGCGGCCTTCTTCGGCGAGCGAGCCTCAAACAGCTCCTCAACACGGGGCAGACCCTGTGTGATATCGGAACCGGCAACACCGCCCGAGTGGAAGGTTCTCATCGTAAGCTGAGTACCCGGTTCACCGATGGACTGTGCGGCGATGATACCGACAGCCTCACCGATGCTGACAGGTCTTGCGAATGCAAGGTCATCGCCGTAGCAGTGAGCGCAGATACCGTGCTTTGCATGGCACTGGATGACCGAACGGATATAGACCTTTCCGATACCGGCTTCGACAACCTTTGCGATGATATCCTCGTTGATCCTTGTATCGTCCTCTGCGATGACCTCGCCGGTCTTCGGATTGACGATCGGTCCCATCGTGTATCTGCCGCGGATACGGTCCTCAAGGGACTCGAGAGCCTTCGGGGCGAGCTCGATCTCCTTAAGCCCCGACGCGCGAAGCTGTTTTTCCATACCCGAAGTGATAAGGGTAAGGGCACCGACGATGATCTCGCCGGTCTTCGGATCCTTGACATCGAACGCCGAGTAGTTTCCGGCGAGCTTTTCGGGAGAGCTGAGGTCGAAGGTCGAGGTCTCGGTGCGGTCGAAGATCGCATTGACCCACGCACCCTTCTTTGTGTCGCACTTCTCTTCCCTGACGATAACGTCCTGCGAAACGTCGACAAGACGGCGGGTAAGGTATCCCGAGTCAGCGGTACGGAGAGCCGTATCCGACAGCGACTTACGCGAACCCTTCGCGCCCATGAAATATTCGAGTATATTAAGACCCTCACGGAAGTTCGACTTGATCGGTATCTCAAGGGTCTTACCGTTTGTAGCGAACATAAGTCCGCGCATACCGGCGAGCTGATACATCTGCTTGACCGATCCGCGGGCACCCGAATCGGACATTATCTTTATCGGGTTGTAACGGTCGAATCTGTTAAGAAGCGCGGCGGTAACGTCCTTTGTGGTCTGTTCCCAGATCTTTATGACGCTGTTGTAGCGCTCGGTCTCGGAAAGTTCGCCTCGGTTGAAGTGCCTTATGACCTTGCCGACCTTCTTTTCCGACTCGGCTATGATATCCTTCTTCTCATCGGGGATAGTCATATCGTAGACCGAGATCGAGATAGCCGCCTTGGTCGAATATTTGTAGCCCATCTCCTTGATCGCGTCAAGGATCTCGGCGGTCTGAGCCGTGTCATAGTGCTTCGCGCACTTATCGACTATCTGGCTGAGTTCCTTCTTCGTAACGACGAAGGCGACCTCAAGGGCAAACTCGTTGCCGGGCTTCGTGCGGTCGACGAATCCGAGGTCCTGCGGCAGAGGCTTATTGTAGATAAGTCTTCCGAGTGTGACCGCCTTCGGTCCGGTTACGACGCGCTTTTCGCCGTTCTCGCCGATCTCGACACCGATAAGTTCGGATCTTTCGACACCGCCGATCTTCTTCGTGTATCTCACGGCGATAGGAGCATGAAGCCCTATCTGATGCTCCTCGTAAGCCATGACCGCCTCGTCGAAGTCGCGGAATACGCGACCGGTGCCGGGCTCTTCGGGCTTCACTATCGTAAGATAGTAAGAGCCGAGGATCATATCCTGTGTAGGAACGGTAACGGCGTTACCGTCGACAGGCTTCAGAAGGTTGTTTGCCGAGAGCATTAGGAATCTCGCCTCAGCCTGCGCCTCCGAAGACAGCGGCACGTGAACCGGCATCTGGTCGCCGTCGAAGTCGGCGTTGAATGCCGTACATACCAGCGGGTGGAGCTTTATCGCACGACCCTCAACAAGGACGGGCTCGAAGGCCTGAATTGAAAGTCTGTGCAGCGTGGGAGCACGGTTGAGAAGGACCGGGTGCTCCTTGATGACATTTTCGAGAGCATCCCAGACTGCGGGATTCTCGTAGGCCTTCTCGATCTTCTTCTGCGCGTCCTTGACGTTTGTCGCCTTCTGCATTTCGACCAGGCGCTTGACGACGAAGGGCTTGAAGAGCTCGAGAGCCATCTCCTTCGGCAGACCGCACTGATAGATCTTCAGTGAAGGTCCGACGACGATAACCGAACGTCCCGAATAGTCGACACGCTTACCGAGAAGGTTCTGACGGAAGCGTCCCTGCTTACCGCGGAGCATCTCGGAGAGTGACTTAAGCGGACGGTTCGACGGTCCCGTTACGGGTTTTCCGCGTCTGCCGTTGTCGATAAGCGAGTCGACGGCTTCCTGAAGCATACGCTTCTCGTTGCGGATAACGATCTCGGGAGTTCTTATTTCGAGCAGCTTTCTGAGTCTGTTGTTTCTGCTGATAACACGGCGGTAGAGCTCGTTGAGGTCGGACGACGCGAATCTTCCGCCGTCAAGCTGGACCATGGGACGTATATCGGGCGGAATGACCGGCACATTCTCGATTATCATCCAGTCAAGGTGATTGCCGGACTTTCTGAATGCCTCGAAGACCTCGAGCCTCTTTATATATCTTATCTTTTTCTGTCCCGATGCGGCAAGCAGACCCTGCTTGAGCTCGGTAACGGTTCTCGAAACGCCCACACGGCAGAGGTTTTCAAGCTCATCCTTTTCCTCTGTCGAAAGAGTCTCTCCTGCGGCTTCCTTTTCCTTCTTGAGCTTTTCAAGCTCAAAACGGCGCGCCGCCTCGGCGTCGGTAAGACCGACTTCTTTGAGAAGCTCCTCTATCGCCTCGGCACCCATTCCCGCACGGAAGCTGTTGCCGTACATTTCGCGCGCCTCGGTATACTGCTTCTCGGAGAGGACCATGCCCTTCTCAAGAGGAGTCGTACCGGGATCAAGGACAACATTCTCGGCAAAATAGAGCACCTGCTCGAGCTGCTTCGGTGACATATCGAGTACGAGAGCCATTCTCGAAGGGATAGCCTTGAAGTACCAGATATGCGACACCGGGGTGGCAAGCTCGATGTGACCCATTCTCTCGCGGCGGACCTTCTTCGTCGTGACGTCGACGCCGCACTTTTCGCACTTTATGACTTCCTTGCTGTGCGAGTTCTTATATTTTCCGCAGGCGCAGGCTCCGTCCTTCATAGGCCCGAAGATCCTTTCGCAGAAAAGACCTCCGACCTCGGGCTTCAGCGTGCGGTAGTTGATGGTCTCGGGCTTTGTAACCTCGCCGTAAGACCAGCTTCTGATCATATCGGGAGAAGCAAGACCTATTTTTATTGAAGCAAATTCATGATTTCCCATCTCTGCGTCTCCTCCTTACTCATTTTCGGGACCGTAGGAAGAAAAGTCATCGTTCTCGAATACCTCTTCCTCTTCGTAGCCGGTATCCTCTTCATGACCGTTTTCGTCCTCGATCAGGAATGACTTGCGTATCTCGTCCTCGTCATATTCGCCTCTGCCGTAGATCTCGTCGCCGCTTATATCGTGGCGCCCCGAGTACTCGTGAGTATCATCGTCCTGGCAGAGAGTCGAGAGCTGCACCTCTTCACCGTTCTTGTCAAGCACCTTGATATCAAGAGCCAGAGACTGGAGCTCTTTGACAAGGACCTTGAAGGATTCGGGAACACCCGGGGTAGGAATGTTCTGACCCTTGATTATCGCCTCGTAAGCCTTGCGGCGTCCGTTGATATCGTCAGACTTGACGGTAAGGATCTCCTGAAGCGTGTAGGCTGCGCCGTAAGCCTCGAGAGCCCATACCTCCATCTCTCCGAAACGCTGCCCTCCGAACTGCGCCTTGCCGCCGAGAGGCTGCTGTGTGACGAGAGAGTACGGACCGTTCGAGCGGGCGTGGATCTTATCGTCAACGAGGTGATGCAGCTTAAGGTAGTACATTATACCGACGGTAACGGGGTTATCGAAGGGATCGCCGGTGCGTCCGTCGTAGACCACGGTCTTTCCGTCGACGATCTTCGTGCGGCTGTAATCTACCGAGTCACAGAGCTTCTGAAGAGTTGCCGAGAGCTTATCGCACTCACCTGTGCCGAGATCGTAGGCGTGAGAGATCATGCCCTTCGCCTCTTCAAGCTCGGCTTTGTATGCTTCAAGCTCGGCTTCATCCGAGAAGCGCTTCTCGTCGATAAGATCGGAAAGGATCTCGGTCGCTTCTGTCGCCGCGTTTATGACGAGCGATGATCTTTCTTTATCTTTAACGGGTTCCTTAAGGTATTTGAGGAATGTTTCGAGCTTCTTCACGCTGTCTGAGACTGCGATGAAGGTCTTCGTTCCGTCCTCATTCTCGACGACCTTCAGCACTTCCTTACCGCGTACGTCGTCGCCGGGACGGTAATCGCGGTAGATGCCCGCCATCTTGAGACATTCCGAGATGTCCTTCTCGGTTGCACCGTCGAAAACGGGTGTCATAACCTTCCAGCCGAGCTTCCTTGCGGCAAGTCCGAGGTGGACCTCAAGGACCTGACCGATATTCATTCGGGAAGGGACGCCCAGCGGGTTCAGGCATATATCGAGCGGAGTGCCGTCGGGCAGGAAAGGCATATCCTCGGGTGCCAGGATACGCGAGACAACGCCCTTGTTACCGTGGCGTCCCGCCATCTTGTCGCCGACAGAGATCTTACGCTTCTGGGCGATATAGACCTTGACGACCTTGTTAACGTTTGCGGGAAGCTCGTCATGCTGTTCGCGCGAGAATACGCGGACATCAACGACGATACCCGATTCTCCGTGGGGCAGACGCAGCGAGGTGTCGCGCACCTCTCTCGCCTTTTCGCCGAAGATCGCGCGGAGAAGTCTCTCCTCTGCGGTCAGCTCGGTCTCACCCTTCGGTGTGATCTTACCGACGAGGATATCGCCGGCGCGGACCTCGGTACCTTTCTTTACTATACCCTCCGAGTTAAGATCCTTCAGCGCGTCGTCGCCGACATTCGGGATCTCACGGGTTATCTCCTCCGGCCCGAGTTTCGTATCTCTTGCCTCGTGTATATATTCCTCGACGTGGAGCGAGGTGTAAACGTCGTCGCGGACGAGTCTTTCGTTAAGAAGAACGGCGTCCTCGTAGTTATAACCTTCCCATGTCATGAAGCCGATGAGCGCGTTCTTTCCGAGTGCTACCTCGCCGTTCGAGGTTGCGGGTCCGTCTGCTATGACCTCGCCCTCCTCGACCGTATCTCCGCGCGAGACGATCGGGCGCTGGTTGCAGCAGGTGCCCTGGTTCGTGCGTTTGAACTTTATCAGCTCGTAGACGTCCTTTTCGCCGTTGTCGCGCGCGACGACTATGCGGTCAGCTTCAACGCTCTCAACGGTACCCGGGTGCTTTGCGAGTATGACGACACCCGAATCCACCGCCGCCTTGTATTCCATACCCGTACCGACGATAGGAGATTCGGTGACCATAAGCGGCACCGCCTGCTTCTGCATGTTAGCTCCCATAAGAGCACGCGAGTTATCGTCGTTCTCAAGGAAGGGTATCATTGCGGTCGCGACGGAAACGACCATCTTCGGCGAGACATCCATATAGTCGACCTTTGACTGCTCGACCTCGATGATCTCCGCCTTGTCACGGACGGTTACGCGGGGACGGGTGAAAAATCCCTCGTCATCAAGGGGCTCGTTCGCCTGTGCGATAACGTAATTATCCTCGACATCTGCCGTCATATAGCGGACCTCGTCGGTGACGCGCGAGCGCCCGTCGGGCAGATGCTCTACGCGGCGGTAGGGCGCCTCGATAAATCCGTAGTCGCTGATCCTTGCGTATGTGGAAAGGTAGGAAATAAGACCGATGTTGGGACCTTCGGGGGTCTCGATCGGGCACATTCTGCCGTAATGAGTGTAATGAACGTCACGGACATCGAAGGATGCGCGGTCACGCGAGATTCCTCCGGGGCCGAGAGCCGAGAGCCTTCTCTTGTGAGTAAGCTCGGAGAGCGGGTTTGCCTGATCCATGAACTGCGAGAGCTGAGAAGAGCCGAAAAATTCTCTTATCACCGTTGCCACGGGGCGGGTGTTTATGAGAGCCTGCGCCGTCAGCTTCTCGTTGTCCTGCGTCGTCATCTTCTCCTTGATGATCTTATCCATACGGGCAAAGCCTATGCGCATCTGGTTCTGGAGCTGTTCTCCGACCGAGCGGATACGGCGGTTTCCGAGATGGTCTATATCGTCATAGGTGCCTATATCGTGCGTCAGGCAGAGAAGGTAGTTTATCGAAGCGAGTATATCGTCCTTCGTTATATGCTGAGGGCAAAGCTCAGCTATGCGCTCGGTTGCCTCTTTTCTGAGTCCCTCTGCGTCGTCGCCGTACTTTTCAAGCAGCTCGCGGAGAACGGCAACGCGTGCCTTCTCGCGGACTCCGCAGTCCTTAAGGTCATAGCCGAGAATATATTCGGGTTCGACAGTATTGTTCGAGAATACCTTTACCTTGTCACCGTTGTCAAGCTCAAGTACGACCTCGTTTATTGCGGCGTGCTCGATCGCGAGCGCGGTTTCCGAGGTGAGCACGCTTCCCGCCTCGGCGACAAGTTCGCCGGTAACGGGGCTGATCGCGTCCTCGGCGAGCTTCCTGCCCGTGATCCTCTGCGCAAGGGCGACCTTCTTATTGAATTTATAGCGTCCGACGGGAGCTATATCGTATCTTCTCGGGTCGAAGAAGAAGTTGTTCATGAGCTGGAGCGCCGTATCGACGAGCGGAGGCTCGCCCGGACGCAGCTTCTTGTAGATCTCCTTGAGCGATTCGATGCTTACATTCGAGCGGTTGCGCTCGGCTATGCCTTCGCACTCGTCCTTATCGAACGTAGCCTTCAGCATCGGCTCTTCGCCGAAGATCCCGTAGACATCCTCTCTTGAATCAATAAGGAAGTCATACTTCTCGGCGTCGGATTTGCCGACCTTATCATCCGTCGCCTCGCCGTTCTTCGGAACGATCCCGAGAGAGCGGATGAACATAGTGATCGGCATTTTGCGGTTCTTATCTATTCTTACGTAGATAACCCCGTTTATATCGGTCTCGTATTCGAGCCAAGCGCCGCGGTAAGGTATCACCTGCGTCGCGTAGGTGCGCTTACCCGTCTTGTCGATCTCCGAGGAATAATACATTCCCGGCGACCTTATGATCTGGGATACTATGACGCGCTCGGCACCGTTGATGACGAAGGTACCGTTCTCGGTCATGAGCGGAAAATCGGCAAGGTAAACGTAGGATTCCGTGACCTCGCCGGTCTGCTTGTTCGTGAGGCGGACATTCACGCGAAGAGGGGCTGCGTAGTTGACGTCGCGCTCCTTGCATTCCTCAACGGAATACTTCGGCTTGCTGTCGAGAGTGTAAGAAAGAAACTCGACCGACAGATTCCCCGAATAGTCGGTGATCGGCGACACGTCGCGAAGCACCTGATTCAGTCCCTCGTCAAGGAACCACTTGAAGGACTTCGTCTGGATCTCTACGAGGTTCGGAAGCTCGAGAGACGAACGGCGTGTGCGCGAAAAGCTCATTCTTACATTTTTGCCGAGCCTTTGCTCTTGTACATTGACCATTAATTTTATCACTCCATTCAATGTAGTCGGTGCGGCGGGCAGCTCGCACCCCTTATGGTCGCTTGTAAATTTTTCGTAACTTTTAGGTAAATCTTTTTGATTTCCCTGAACCAACAGGTTGTTTGACTTTGGAATAC
>CALYSG010000032.1 GCA_945485605.1 uncultured Clostridia bacterium | reverse complement strand
AATTACGTCAAGCAAAGTCAATATCCTGTTCTATTCGGTATAATTATGTGGCAGGAGTTTTTTGATAATCTAAATATATTGTTTGTGTTATAATCAGCGCGGTTATTTATCATATCTGTTATATTTGGTTCGGTCTTAGATCTGTTAAAGCAATACATTTCAGACGCAAAGGAGGAATATTCAATGGATAGAGAAAAAGAAAAGGCGGCAAGGCGCTTACTTTCTGAAAAAAGGTTCTCCGAGCTCATCGCACTTCTCGTGTCGCTTCCCGACGCGGATGCCGCAGACCTCATATCCTCTCTTCCGGAATCCGATAAGGCTCTGACCTTCAGACTGCTCGGAAAGGATGCGGCGGCAGCGGTTTTTGCCTGCCTTGATGCCGACACGCAGGAAAGTATAATCCGCGGCATGGGAGATGCCGAACTTTCAGGGCTTATCGAGGAGCTCTTCACCGACGACGCCGTCGATATGCTTGAAGAGATGCCCGCCGGGATCGTCAGCCGCGTTCTGCGTCTTGCAACGAAGGAGACTCGGAATACCCTGAATCTGATAATGCAATACCCGGAAGATTCGGCGGCGGGAATCATGACCTCCGAATTCATAGTCCTCAAGGAAAAAATGAAGGTTTCCGAGGCGATAGACTATATAAGGGCAACCGGTGCCGACAAGGAAACCGTATATGTAGCCTACGCCACCGACGTAAAAAGGAGACTCATAGGAATCGTAGACCTACGCGACCTGCTGTTTGCTCCGGGGGACAAAACGGTAGGTGAAATTATGGATCCGGACGTCGTATCGGTCACGACTCTTACCGACCGCGAGGCGACGGCGGCAGTCATATCCAAATACGATCTGCTCGCCGTTCCGGTCGTTGACGGGGAATCAAGGCTTGTCGGCATCGTGACGGTCGACGACGCAATAGATGTCATACGCGATGAGGCAAGCGAGGATATCTCGATCATGGCGGGCGTAACTCCGGGCGAAAAGCCTTACCTCAAGACCGGGGTCATGCGCACCTTCGCCTCAAGGATCCCGTGGCTCCTTCTGATGATGGTGTCGGCAACCTTCACGGGGCTGATCATCACACATTTTGAAAGTGCACTCGCATCGCTCGTTGCGCTAACGGCGTTCATTCCGATGCTTATGGACACCGGTGGAAATTCGGGCTCGCAGGCATCGGTTACCGTCATCCGCGCTCTGTCGCTCGGAGATATATCTCCACAAGATATTTTAAAAGTTATCTTCAAGGAATTCAGAGTCTCGCTGCTCTGCGGGCTTTCTCTGTCAGCGGCGTGCTTCCTTAAAGTAATGCTCGTAGATATGCTGATACTCGGCACGGAAGGTGTGACACTTGCAGTTGCTGCCGTCGTGTCTCTCACTCTCGGCACTACTGTGGTCTGCGCAAAGCTCTCGGGCGCAGCTCTTCCTCTGCTTGCGAAAAAGATCGGACTTGATCCCGCTCTCGTTGCAAGTCCCGCGATCACTACGACAGTCGATATAGTCTCATTGATCATATATTTCACCATTGCCGGAATAATTCTCGGGATATAACTTGAAATTTTTCAAAAAGCGTGATATAATGTCGGGGAAATAAATTCAGGAGGATTTTGGGAAATGAGTAATTCTTGGCTCGGACTTGAAGGCAAGTCCATCATCATCACCGGCGGCGCATCGGGTATAGGATACGCCACAGTTCAGGAGCTTCTCGACGACGGAGCATATGTTACCGTCTGCGATATAAGTGACAAGGCCCCCGAATTCAACGCCGGAAACGGAAAATATATCTATGTGAAGACCGATGTCACGAAGAAATCCGAAGTCGACGCCATGGTGGCAAAAGCTGTCGAAGCCTTCGGCACGGTTGACGTCATCGTCAACAATGCCGGCATCAATATTCCTCGTCTTCTCGTTGACGAGGCGGGACAGTGCGAGCTTGACGAGGCCGTATGGGATAAGGTCATGAACGTCAACCTCAAGGGACTCTTCTTCTGCTCACAGGCAGCAGCTAAAGTTATGGTAAAGAACAGGAAGGGCGTCATAATCAATATGTCGTCCGAATCGGGACTTGAAGGTTCGGAAGGTCAGAGCGTATACGCCGCGACGAAGAACGGTGTCAACGCGCTCACCCGCTCTTGGGCAAAGGAGCTCGGGAAGAAGGGCGTACGCGTCGTCGGTATAGCTCCCGGCATCCTTGAGGCGACAGGGCTTCGCACTCTCGCATATGAGTCTGCTCTCGCCTACACCCGCGGCATCACCGTCGAACAGCTCCGCGAGGGCTACAGCAAGGTCTCGACGATCCCGCTTCAGCGCTCGGGCAAGCTCTCCGAGGTTGCGAACACCGTCGCGTTCCTCGCAAGCGACAGAGCCGGCTACATTCACGGCGTCACAATCAACGTCGCCGGCGGCAAGACCAGAGGCTAATCTGAAAAATCGCGAAGACCGGAAGGCTCAGCTCCTTCCGGTCTTCTTTTTTGCATTCCTTCTTTTACCGACGGGCGTTTTTGAGATTTTTTTCTCTTCCGTAGGCTTTCTCTGCTCCTGCCTTCTCTCTTCCGGTCTTACAAGGCAGCCCTCTCCGAAACCGATGAGGTCTTCTCTGCCCGCTATGCGCAGAGCCTTTCTCACCGCGGCGGCATTTTCTTTCCGATTGTACTGAAGGAGAGCACGCTGAAGTCTCTTTTCCTCCGGTTCTGTGGCTACATGGACCTTTTTCATCGTCAGAGGATTTATCCCGGTGTAATACATCACGGTCGATGCCGTGCCGGGAGTCGGATAGAAATCCTGCACCTGCTCCGGAGTGCAGTGATCCTTCTTCATATAGAGCGCAAGCTCTATTGCATCGTTCAGAGTCGATCCGGGATGACTCGACATAAGGTACGGAATTATGTACTGATCCTTTCCCATACGGCGGCAAAGCTCAAAATATTTGCTTCTGAAAGACTCATAGACCTCCCACGTCGGCTTCCCCATACAGCTGAGTACATCCGCCGAGCAATGCTCGGGAGCGACCTTCAGCTGTCCCGAAATATTGTCCTTTATCATCTTTCTGAAAAAACTGTCGTCGCGATCGGCCATGAGGTAATCGAACCTTATACCCGAGCGGATAAATACCTTTTTTACACCGGGAAGACTCTCAACGGATTCGATCAGGTGCATATATTCGCTGTGATCCACGCGAAGATTCTTGCAGGGTGTAGGAACAAGGCATTTTCTCGAAGGGCATACCCCGTCCTTGAGCTGTTTTTCGCAGGCGGGGTTCCTGAAGTTCGCAGTCGGTCCGCCCACATCGTGAATATAACCCTTGAAATCGGGGAGCGAAGTCAGGAGCTTTGCCTCGGCAATAACGCTCTCCTCGCTTCTCGAGCGCACCGTCCTTCCCTGATGGAAGGCGAGAGCGCAGAAGTTACAGCCTCCGAAACAGCCCCTGTTGTGTGTAAGCGAGAATTTCACCTCGGCGATCGCGGGTACACCGCCCTCCTTTTCATATGACGGATGATAAGTCCTCATATATGGCAGAGAGTAGACGTGATCGAGCTCCTTTCGCTCAAGCGGCGGCATCGGCGGGTTCTGCACGAGCATACGGTCGCCGTAATATTCGACTATCGCCCTGCCGTTGATGGCATCCTGATTTCTATACTGGATACCGAACGCCTCGGCGTATTTTTCCTTGTCGGTCTTAAGTACCGAAGAATCAAATTCCGCGGCTACCGGGTAGTGTATCTTATCCCCGACCTTTCCGACCCATACCGAGCCACGCACATCGCGGATCTTCTTAACCGGCACACCGCGTTCAAGAAGCGCCGCTATCCGAAGAAGGATATTTTCTCCCATCCCGTAGGTCAAAATGTCAGCGCCCGAGTCGATGAGAAGCGAATTTCTAACCCGGTTATCCCAGTAATCGTAGTGCGAAAAACGTCTCAGCGATGCCTCTATCCCGCCAAGAATGATCGGAACATCTCCGTAAGCCTCTCTTATGCGGTTGGAATATACTATGCAGGCACGGTCGGGGCGCTTCCCTGTTTTACCGCCCGGCGTATAATAGTCGTAGGAGCGCCGCTTCTTCGCGACCGTGTAATGGGCAACCATAGAATCTATATTGCCCGCGCTGACAAGAAAACCGAGCCGCGGCCTACCGAACTCCAAAAAAGCCGTGCAGTCGGAAAAATCGGGCTGAGCAAGGATCGCAACGCGGAAACCGGCGTCCTCAAGCACACGCGAAATTATTGCCGCTCCGAAGGACGGATGGTCGGTATAGGCATCTCCGCTGACATAAACGAAATCGGGAGCCTCCCAGCCTCTTTCCTCCATTTCTGCGCGTGTAAGGGGCAAAAATCCTCCGGATTCACGGTTTTTTTTCATGCGTTTTCTCCTTTAAGATACCTTTCATAGTAAAACAGGTACTGTTGTGCGATCCCCGCGTAAGGTCCGAGGTCTTCGGGCTTAAATCCGACCGGAAAATATTTTTCGGTCACGCGGCGGATCCAGACGTCGACCGGAAAGGCATCGTAATGCCCAAATCCGAAAAGAAGCGAGCAAAGAGCTACCTTAGGTCCTATTCCTTTTACCTCGCTCAGCTTTTTTTCACATTCGGTGGTACTTCCGCAGAGCGAGTCAAGGTCAAGCCGTCCGTCAGATACCCTTGCCGCGGCATCAGCTATATATTTTGCGCGGAAACCTGTTTTCAGCGCGGCAAGTCCGCTCTCTCCGGCTTCGTTGAGTGCCTTTGCCGTCGGAAAGGCGTAGTGTCCCCCGCCGATCGGCTCGCCGTAACGTTCCGAGAGTGCGGCTATTATCTTCTTTATCCTCGGGATATTGTTGTTCTGCGAGATAATAAAGGAGCACACCGTCTCCCACCTGTCCTGCTTCAGAATGTGTATCCCGTCGCCGCAGGATACCGCGGCGGCAAGAGCCGGATTGTCGCTCCTTGACAGGATATCGCGGTTTATGTGATCGTACTCGTCATCAAGACCTATGTAATCCAGCCAGAAGCTGAGCTTGTCCTCTTTCTCACCGTAAACATCGCCGTAAATATAATATCTGTCTCCGTCCTGCGCGAACGAAACATACTTTCCGAATGCCACACCGGCGTATTCAGCCTCGTGACGGCTGTTTTCAACCCTGTCGAATCTGAAACACTGACCACAGTCAAAGGTCTTGGCAACAGAAAAACGGCACCCGGGCTGATATATCTCCGCGCAGGTCACGCCGTCCTTTTCCGAATACTCCACACTGCGGTAAAAAATTCCCTTCATTTTTGCCTCCGGTATTGTTTTCCTTGAATCCTTATGCTATAATGTATATGTTATTATACACTAAAACCTTCCGAAAGGCAATAGCAGATGGAACAGATCTATACAATCCCCGTAAACGAAGCCTTCGAGGCGTCGGCGGCTGACCCGTCGCTCGGCTGCCCGCTATGCGCGCTTTACAGAAAACTCGAGGAAAACGAGCTTGACCTTATCCTCGGAGCCTCCATGATGGAGCCCGATGTTCGGATACTCACAAACGAAATGGGTTTCTGCCCGACTCATTACGATATGATGTTCGTCAGAAAGAACCGGCTCGGTATGGCTCTGACTCTTGAATCGCACCTCGGCGAGCTGAGAAAGCAGATCGCCGGCGGCGGAATACTTAAAAAGCCGGGTGAAAAGGCTGAAAAACGCATAGAAAAGCTCGAAAACACATGTTATGTTTGTGGCAGGATCGAGTATAACTTTTCGCGTATGCTGAGCACCGTCGTCTACCTCTATGAGACAGATCCGGAATTCAGAGCCAAGTACGCCGCGCAGCCCTACTTCTGTCTACCGCATTACCGGCGCCTTATCGCAACGGCACGCGAAAAAATGTCAAAGAAAAACCTTCCCGTCTTCGTGAATCAGACAGAGGACATCGTGCTCGCATATTTTGACCGTCTGACCGAAGACGTCTCATGGTTCTGCAAAAAGTTCGACTATCGCTACGGTGACGAACCGTGGTACAACTCAAAGGACTCGGTGGAGCGCGCCATGCGCTTTCTCGGCAGCGACCTTCACCGTCCGCCGGAAAAGAAAAAATAATTATGCTTGATCTACTTGAATTACAGAAGAGCTTTATCCTCCGTCACCTTAAAGAGGGAGGAACAGCCGTAGATTTCACAATGGGAAACGGTCACGATACCGAATTTCTGTCCAAAACGGTCGGATGCTCGGGACACGTCTACGCTTTCGATATTCAGAAGCAGGCTGTCGACTCGACCGCCGCTCACCTTCATAAGGTCGGTTGCCCCGAAAACTACACACTGATCCTTGATTCGCATCACAACGCGGGAAAGTATGTTGACAGGAGCATAAACGCCGGCATGTTCAATCTCGGCTGGCTGCCCGGCGGAGACAAGAGCATAACTACTCTGCGTGAGACGACTCTGCCGGCGATAAAGACAGCCATTTCCCTGCTCGCTCCCGACTCGGTGCTGACTGTCGCCGTTTACCCGGGACACGCAGAGGGCGACGCCGAAGGCAAGATGATCGCCGACTACCTTTCGGAACTTCCACGCTGGAAGGTCTGCGCAACGCAGATCAAGATAATAAACTCCCCAACCTCTCCGTATGTTTACGTTATAGAGAGCAAATAATAACGGAGGAATAAAATGAACGGTCAGAACCCCGGAAACATGACGCCCGAACAGCGCAAAATATATGAGCAGAAGCACCGCGAATACCTTGCACGCAAGGCTGCGTACGAGAAAAAAAGGCAAGCCGATATGCAGCGACGTGAGGCTGAAGAAGCCGCAAAGCGCGCCAAAATGAAGAAGTTCTGGATCTCGGCAGTATGCGTTGCGGTGTCATTTATTATCATCGGTCTTTCGGCATTTTTTGTCACAAAGTACCTTCGCGACGTTGATCCCTCAACGCCGAAGACCTTCACTTACCGAATAAACGATGAGAAGAACAGCGTGGCATACAGCGACGCATTTCACGGAAATCTCATATTCATCAACATGAGATTTCTGCGCGACGCGCTCTCGCTTACAGAAAGCGCGTCCGACAACGAGACAGTAAAGTACACCTCACGCGCGACAAAAAGCAGCGTCGTCTTCAAGGACGGCAGCAGTACGGCAATAGTAAGAGGCATGAACGTAAATATGCCTGCCCCGGCAAAGGTCAATGCCGATGAATGCTCGGTGCCTCTTGATACGGTATCCTATATTTTCACGGGAATCACGATAAGCAAGACCGCATCATCCGTCAGAATCGAAAGGACAGACAGCGTTGACATACTTGCCAAAAGCACAGACACTCTTAGCATGGTGATAGAATTCAGCACGGATCTTTCGGAATACGAACAGTATATGAACCCGCAGGGCACCGAGCGCGACAAATACCTTAAACTTGTCAACAAGGAAAACGGCGTCGGCGAGGATTATGTGCCGGACAACCTTGTGAACATTACAGAAAGCGTCTTCGCCGGGAATGCCGATACAAGCGGAAAGATGGATGCCTGCGCCGAGAAGGCTCTGTACGCAATGGTAACCGAGCTTCGAAAAGCAACCGGAAACGGCTATATAAGCGTTCTCAGCGGCTATCGTGACTATGACTATCAGCGCAAAGTCTTCAACCGCAATATGAACGGAATGACACTTGAACAGACAAAGACCACCGTAACCGACACTGCCTACCCCGGCTACAGCGAGCATCAGACCGGACTTTGCGCCGACCTATGGGACACACGCCCACAATACAGCCCCACGGTAAATCCCTTTACCGATGAAGCTACCGCGACATGGCTGAAAAACAACGCGTGGAAATTCGGATTCATCCTCCGCTTCCCCTCAGGCAAGGAGCAGGTCACGGGTTACAGCTATGAATCGTGGCACTTCCGATTCGTCGGCAGATACCACGCTCAGAAGATCGCTTCGGCAGGAATAACACTTGAAGAATACATTGATACTCTGAAATGATATTTTCAGTGGGCGCAAGTGCGCCCCCGGCAACCTCGACGGTGCCGGGGGCGCCTTGTTTTTTCGCCCCCGACATTCTGTTATTTATTTAAAAGGAAGGAAAACTCATTCCCTTCGTATTGCCGGGGCGAAAAAACAAAGCGGTCTGCAGATTGCAGACCGCCCTTGCGCCCACTATGAGGCGTTGATCTTTCATATTCTTCTTACCTTCAATGGAAGTACAAGCCCTTCGCGGAAGGCTTTTATCACCTCGTCGACCTCATATGCGCTTTCGGTTGAAAAGATGAAGTGCCACGATCTTATACCTGCACGCAGAAGCTCTTCTTTTCTGTCCGACATATTCGTCGGGAGGCTGTTGTATATCACACTTCTGTGAGGATATTCGCGTACGACCGGAAAATCTATTCCCTTTCTGTCGGTCAGAGTCGCCGTACATATCTGACTGCCGTGCATGCCAGGACACGGGACAAGCTCGCGTATCAGGCACTTTTCAAGTACCATCAGAGGTATTCTGCCGTAAACGAGCGTAGTGCTCTTCCCTTTTATATCCCTCTGTTGCGGCAGACTAAGCTCAGGCGAAAGAATCACATCCTCAAAGCCGAGCTTATTCATAGTCAAAAGAGCCTCGCTGTTCTGTATGTTCAGCCTCCAATCGCCGTGGACCTCAAGCCCAAACTCGCGTGCAAGCCCGATATGTCCTATATTTCCGACAAGTATATGCTTCGCTCCCTCGGATACCGCTTCAGACAGCATCTTACGTACCGATTCAGCCTCACGGTCAAAGATAACCGAAGGCATTATAACCGCATCGGTGCTTCCGTCAAATCGGTCAAGCGGAAGGTATATCCTGTCAAAATATTCCCGTGCGGCGGCGGTTATCCTTTCCGGAGAAAGGAACCGCGCCGTTTTTTCGTTAACTCTCTCTTCTTTAAGAGAAGGTACAGAATAACCGCTGACATCAGACTTATTCTGCCTATTTCCGCAATGTGAAAGCTCCTCCAGACCGGCTCGACGAAGCGAATTCAGCCTTGACAGAGGCATCATAAGCCCCGCGTCGCAGTTTATTTCGGCTTTCCCGACCGAATACGGAGTTCCGCCGAATTTTACAAGGCTCTTCAGATAGCTCTCCTCTGTCATCGGTGCCGTCTTTGCCTCAAAAGGCATATCTCCTGCCACAGTAACCCTTCTTTTACCGTCCGAAAGGGTCAGAAGTGACGGGATGTCCTTTCTGAATTCGGCTTTAATATCTAACTGAACCTTTCGCGTAAGCCCATCAAACGGTGCAAGACTCCTCGTAGAATTCTTGTCATCCTCGGTTCGCACGCCGAGCATCGAATGACCGATCCGTCCCGCAAAGTATCCGTCAGTAAAGCTGCCTCCGCGCGAAAATACAGATGCAAGGTACTCGAGCTCCTCTTTTGTGGCCGAGCGACCTTCGTCGAGCAGACGCCGCCATACGCGCGTAACGGCAAGCACATATTCCGGCGGCTTCATCCTTCCCTCGATCTTCAGCGAGCTAACCCCGGCGTCGATAAGTTCCGGGACATAAGCGGCAAGGCAAAGGTCCTTGAGTGACAGCGGGTATCCCTGCTTTCCCCTCACATTGTACGGAAGGCGGCAGGGCTGTGCACACTCGCCGCGGTTTCCGCTCCGTCCGCCTACCATTGATGAAAAGAGACACTGACCCGAATGGCAGACGCAGAGTGCGCCGTGAACGAAGACCTCAAGCTCAAGCCCGCTTTTTTCGGTAAAGGTTTTTATATCGCAAAGCGAAGCCTCTCTTGCCATGACCATTCTCGAAAATCCGAGCCCGGCAAGCTGCCTTGCCGCGTCAAGGTTATGACCCGATGCCTGCGTACTCGCGTGCAGCTCCATTCCCGGGATCTCGCGGTGGATCGCCGCGGCGAGTCCCTGATCGGCAACAATAAGCGCATCGGCTCCGGCATCATAGTATCCGGCGGCGGTGCGCAAAGCTTCACCGAGCTCACGGTCGGTGACAAGAGTATTAAGTGTTATATAGCATTTGACGCCATAAGCATGGGCTGTCTTTATCGCATCGCGCAGAATATCTCCGTCAAAGTTCTCGGCAAACATTCTCGCATTGAATCCCGAGCCTCCGAAATAGACCGCATCTGCTCCGCCCTCTATCGCCGCCTCAAGCGCGGCGGGAGAACCCGCCGGAGACAGAAGCTCCGGCAGGCTTTTTTTATCTCTCATTATTTTTTCAGTTGCTCGAGCTCTTCCTCAAGCTCGCTGATCCGCATTTCATATTCGGCGTTGAGCTCCTCAAGGCGTTTTACCTTTCTTTGTGCCTTCAGCTTGTCCGAGCAGTAATCGAGTGCGCAGAGGAGCGCCGCCTCTGTCTTAGAGCAACGGTTGCTCTTCAGATATATCTCGCGTATGCGGCGGTCGAGCACCCCTACGAGAGCCTCTACAGCCTCGGGGGATTCCTCTGTTACAACGTTCATCGGGAAATCGGCGACCGTTATCGTGTATCTTTGTTTCATTTTCGAACCGTGCTTTTTTATATGTGTTTGCTATTTTACACTTGCAAAAGAGCTTTACAGGTTGTATAATTATTATAATACAAAACTTTCCTTTTGGCAATAGCATTTTTTCACGAAGGAAAAATATTATTTCGACAAAGTAAGGACAGATAATATGACCGACAAAGAAAGAGCCTCCGAGGCTGTCGTCAGGCTCAAATCGCTCTACCCCGACGCCGTCTGCTCTCTTGAATATGACGGTGAGCCGTGGAAGCTGCTCGTTATGGGCAGGCTCTCGGCACAATGCACCGATGCAAGAGTTAACATAACCTGTCGCGAGCTTTTCTCGCGATTCCCGACCGCAAGGGCTCTCGCCGATGCGGATCTTGGCGAAATAGAAAATATCGTCCGTCCCTGCGGGCTATACCGCGTAAAGGCATCCGACATAAAGGCAGAATGTATGCTTCTCGAGGACAAGTACGGAGGAAAACTTCCCGATACGACAGAGGATCTGCTTACCTTTCCCGGGGTCGGCAGAAAGATCGCGAACCTACTCCTCGGCGATATATTCGGCAAACCCGGCATTGTCGCCGATACGCACTGTATAAGGATATGCGGCAGACTCGGCTTCTACCCCGAAACGCAAAAGGATCCCGTAAAGACCGAAAAAACAATGTCATCGCTGATTGAAGGCGGCGAGCAGAGTGACTTCTGCCACAGGCTCGTGCTCTTCGGACGAGAAACCTGCCGGGCAAAGTCGCCCGACTGTGAAAATTGCCGCCTGTCCGACATATGCAAATATAATTCTGCCAAGAAAAACAGCTAAGTTTTTAAATAATTAATCTTTAAAACGGCGTTTTGCGGATTATTCAGCCCCAAAGACGGCGAGTTTGATTCACAAAACCAGCCCGAATCTTCACGGAAAGGAGGCTTTCGTTTAAGTGAAAGCCACGGTCAAAAAATGAAAATAAGCGAGATCGATTTCGACGGATATTCCGGAAAGCGGATCGCCGTCGTGACCAAAAAAAGCATAATGAATTTCCCGGCTGATGTTCCCGATGCTGTTAAGCACGCGTGTGGCGAGCTTGAGATCGCCGAAAACGGAATAAATGTCGACGAAACCGGCTGGGTTACCATAAAAACGGTATATAACGAAAAAAATAACTCATAAGGCATTGAATTAAATGTGCTGCCGTGTTATAATATTGTGTTAGTGTCCGCAAAGACGGACAGACAACGGAGGTTTTTTAATGTTTGATTTCATCCGCGTCGCCGCCGCAGTCCCCGAGGTCTCGGTCGGTAACGTCGACTTTAATGTCGAAAAGATAATAGAAAAGGCTGCGGAATCCGACAAAAAGAGCGTTCAGCTCACCGTCTTCCCCGAACTGGCGATCACGGGATATTCATGCGGCGACCTCTTCTTTCAGAGCAATCTGCTCGGTGCCGCAAAGAAAGGTCTGAGCAAGATCGCAAAGGCGAGCGCAGACCTCAAAACGGTCCTTGTCGTAGGTCTGCCATTTGATTTTGACGGAAGGCTCTTCAACTGCGCCGCCGTCATCTTCGGGGGGAAAGTTTACGGAATAATTCCGAAAACATATCTGCCCGTATACAGCGAATTCTATGAGCCGAGATGGTTTACGCCCGGGTCGGAGCTTTCAAACGGCACCCGCACCTGCCGAGATGTTCAGGACGAGTCCTTCGCCGTAGGTACCGATATGATATTCGATACCGGATTCTTCAGATTCGGGACCGAGATATGTGAGGATATCTGGGCACCTGTACCCCCGAGCAACTTTATGGCGCTTGCCGGAGCCGAGGTGCTTCTGAATCTCTCCGCCAGCAACGAAAAGATCTCGAAGCGCCGCTACCGCCGCGCGATGATCCAGCAGCACTCGGCGTCACAGATCGGAGCCTATATCTATGTCTCGTCGGGGTGCACCGAATCGACGACTGACCTTATCTTCTCGGGGCACAGCCTCATCTGCGAAAACGGCAAGCTGATGGCGGAAAACAAAAAACTCATTGATTCAGACTATCTCCTCGTATCGGATATCGACCTTGAGAAGATCCGCAACGGAAGGCTGAAATTCAAGACATACGCGCAGTGCGCGGCTGTCTGCAACGGAGGTAAGAGCTTCAGAAGCATTGCCATTCCCTGCCCGACACCCGACTGCGACTTCTCGCTTTACCCGATAAGAAAATTGCCATTCGTCCCCGACGCAAAGGCTGACCGCATCGAAAGATGCTCGGATATATTCGAGATGCAGGTCATGGCTCTCAAGCGCCGCCTCGACATAACACACGCCCGTCCTGTCGTCGGAGTTTCGGGCGGACTTGACTCGACTCTTGCCCTGCTCGTAAGCACCGAGGCGGTAAGACGCTCCGGCAGACCGCTTACCGATGTCGTCGGGATAACCATGCCCTGCTTCGGTACGACCGGAAGAACCTATAACAATGCCCTGAAACTGATGGAAAAACTCGGTATAACCTACCTTGAGATCCCGATAAAGGCTGCCGTCGAGCAGCATTTCAAAGATATAGGGCAGGATCCGCGAAAATTTGATCTCACATTTGAAAACTCTCAGGCGAGAGAACGCACACAGGTGCTTATGGACTATGCCGGCAAGGTCGGAGGGCTCGTTGTCGGAACCGGCGACCTCAGCGAGCTCGCGCTCGGATGGTGCACCTATAATGCCGACCATATGAGTATGTACGGAGTCAACGCCGGAGTCCCGAAGACCCTTGTCAGATGGATAATCGATACCGTGAAGGATAAGGATGAATTCTCTGACTGCGATGATGTTATCCGCGACATTCTTGACACGCCGATAAGTCCCGAGCTTCTGCCGCCGGACGAGAAAGGTCAGATCGCTCAGCAGACAGAGGATATAGTGGGCCCGTACGCTCTTCATGATTTCTTCCTCTTCTATGCAATAAGACAGGGATACTCACCGAAGAAGGTATTCGCATTGGCCTCGAGAGCGTTTGCCGACGATTTTGATAAGGCGACGGTCAAAAAGTGGCTCGTGGTCTTCTACCGCCGCTTCTTCTCACAACAGTTCAAGAGAAACTGCCAGCCCGACGGAGTAAAAATAGGCAGTACAAGTCTCTCGCCGCGGGGCGACTGGAGAATGCCGAGCGATGCTTGCGCCGCTCTCTGGGTAAAAGAAGCCGAAGCAATAGATATATAAAAAACAGTTTCGGGAAGGTCTATCAGACCTTCCCGATTGCTCTGACAAAAAAATAATCGTTTTTTTGAAAAAAGCTATTGCAAAAAATATCTCAGTGTGATATAATATGTCCGTTCGGCACATCGAACGAACAGAAACACGAAAAAGTATCGAAGCGGTCATCAATGCCCTGACTCGAAATCATGTACGCATTTGAGTAGCTGTGCCACCGAAAACCGCTAAAAAGCCTTGATTTTGTTGGATTTTCGCCTGTTTGATGATTTTTCTAACCGGCTTATCTAACGGTTTTTCTAAAAAATTGAATAACGATTGTTTCCCTCACTTTTGAGGATGAACATATACGGAGAGGTATCGAAGTGGTCATAACGGGGCTGACTCGAAATCATTAGCGTCGTGT
>CALYSG010000031.1 GCA_945485605.1 uncultured Clostridia bacterium | reverse complement strand
ATACGCTGAACCTGCCGAAGACGGATTTCCCGATGCGGGCTAACCTTCCGCAGAGAGAGCCCGAAATGCTCGGATATTGGGAAGAACAGGATCTCTATAACGAACTGCTTAAAAATGCAGAAGGGAAGAAGCCCTTCGTGCTTCATGACGGTCCTCCCTTCTCGAACGGCAATCTTCATATGGGTCACGCATTAAACAAGACTCTTAAGGATTTTATAAATAAGTCGAAAATTATGGAGGGTTGCAAGGTCCCCTTCGTTCCCGGTTGGGATAACCACGGGATGCCCATTGAATCTGCAATAATCAAGCAGAACAAGCTCGACAGAAAGAAGATGAGTATTCCCGAATTCAGGAATGCCTGCCGCGATTTTGCGCAGAACTTCGTCTGCCGTCAAAGAGATCAGTTCAAGAGACTCGGCATACTTGCCGATTGGGACAACCCTTACCTTACCATGAATCCCTCGTTTGAGGCGAGAGAGGTGAAGGTGTTCGGCGAAATGTTCCGCAAGGGCTATATCTACAAGGGTCTGAAGCCTGTTTACTGGTGCCCGCACGATGAGACGGCACTTGCCGAGGCTGAGATCGAATATCAGACCGATAAGTGTACTTCGATATATGTAAAATTCAAAATAATCGACGACAAGGGCAGACTGGGATCTCTTTGCGACCTTGACAGGACCTATTTCATCATCTGGACGACGACTCCCTGGACGCTTCCCGGTAACCTTGCCATCGCCCTCAACCCTGCGGAGGATTATATTGTCGCCCGTGCGTCGGACGGAAACTTCTATATCACGGCAGCGGCGCTCGCCGAGAAGACCCTTGCCGCCGGAGGACTCACAAAGGAAGAGGTCGTTGCGACTCTTCGCGGAAGCGAATTCGAGTATATGAGGGCGGCTCACCCATTCCTTGACCGTGAGAGCCTTGTCGTCAACGCCGATTATGTCACTATGGACAGCGGTACGGGTTGCGTACACATCGCTCCCGGGTTCGGTGCGGACGACTACATCGTCGGTCGCAACTACAATATGAAGATAGTCGTTCCAGTCGACGACCGCGGTTATCAGACCGCTGACGCCGGGAAGTTCGCGGGAATGTACTATGAGGAATCGAATAAGGCTATCCTTGACGATATGAAGGAGAGCGGAGCGCTTCTCGCCGCCGAAGTCATCGAGCACGAGTATCCGCATTGCTGGAGATGCAAGCATCCGATAATCTTCCGCGCGACTCCGCAGTGGTTCTGCTCGGTCGATGCATTCAAGGCTGATGCTGTGAAGGCATGCGAAAACGTAGAATGGATACCCGCGTGGGGAGGAGAGAGGATCACGCAGATGATCCGCGACCGTGCCGACTGGTGCATCTCGCGTCAGCGTCACTGGGGCCTTCCGATACCCGTATTCTATTGCGAGGATTGCGGAAAGCCGGTCTGTACGAAAGAAACCATCGAGTCTGTCTCGGCACTTTTTGCCGAAAAAGGCTCTAACTGCTGGTACGAGCTTGACGCCTCCGACCTGCTTCCGAAGGACTATACCTGCCCCTTCTGCGGCAAGAAGCACTTCGTCAAGGAAACCGACACGCTTGACGGTTGGTTCGATTCCGGCTCGAGCCATTTTTCGGTCCTCGAGGGCAAGGAAAATGAGACATGGCCGGCAGACCTCTACCTTGAGGGTGCCGATCAGTACCGCGGCTGGTTCCAGTCCTCGCTTCTGACAGCCGTTGCGGCTAAGGGTGAGGGTGCACCTTTTAAGACCGTACTGACACACGGATGGACGGTCGACGGAGAGGGCAAGGCGATGCACAAATCGCTCGGGAACACGGTCTCCCCCGACGAAGTCGTGAAAAAATACGGTGCGGAGCTTGTCCGCCTCTGGGTCGCCTCAAGTGATTACCGCGTCGATGTAAGAGTTTCCGATGCTATATTCAAGCAGCTTTCGGAGACTTACAGAAAGATCAGAAATACCGCAAGGATCCTGCTTGCCAACCTCGGTGACTTCGATCCCGAGACCGGGCTTATGCCCGTCGACGAGCTTTGCGAGATAGATAAGTGGGCGCTGACACGTGTAAACGAGCTGGCAGAGGTCGCGCGCGAGTCTTACGATAAATACGAATTTCACGTGCTCTATCACGCCGTGAACAACTTCTGCACGACAGATATGTCAAAGCTCTACATCGATATAACGAAGGGCAGAGTTTACACCGAGGCAGCTGACGGTAAGCTCCGCCGCGCCGCTCAGACGGCTATGTGGTATATTCTTTCCTCTCTGACGAGGATAATCGCCCCCATGATCTCGTTCACCGCTGAGGAGATATGGCAGGCTATGCCGCACCTTGGCTCGGACAACAAGAAGAGTGTCTTCTTAAATCCTCTGCCCGAGGTCAGACCCGAATGGAGATTTGCCGAGCTTGAGGCTCACTGGGACAAGCTCTTCTCGCTTCGTGACGACGTTATGAAGGCTCTCGAGCTTGCACGTGCCGAAAAGCTGATAGGCAAGTCGCTTGATGCCGACCTTACGGTATATGCTACCGATAAAGAGGTATGTGAGCTTCTCGACAGCTTCGGCGAGGAGGCTCTCAAGACCGTATTCATCGTATCAGATGTGCAGGTGAAGAACGAAGCCGCACCGGCGGGCGCGTTTACCGAGACTCAGTCGGGTATCGGAGTTCTTGTCGAGGCGTCGAAGGCTGAAAAATGCGACCGTTGCTGGCTGCACGATAAGAACGTAATTGCCGACGGAGACGGGCATCTCTGCCCTCGCTGTGCGGCAATAGTGAATAAGTAATATGCTCGTATTCTTCTGCATTATCGCGGGAACGGTAATAATCGATCAGCTCACGAAATGGCTCGCCGTCATATACCTTCAGGGCGGGGGCAGTGTCGGCGTGATACCCTATATCATCGGTTTTGTCTATGTTGAGAACCGCGGTGCGGCTTGGGGAATGTTCGCCGATCAGAGATGGGTGTTTATCGTAGCATCGAGCCTTGCAATTGTCGTGATACTCGTGTATATGCTCTGCAAGAAGCCGAAGGATCGACTGCTCACGGTGTCGCTTGCGCTCATCGTCGGCGGAGGCATCGGAAATATGATAGACCGTATAGCCTACGGATATGTCGTTGACTTTTTGCAGTTCAGGTATATAGACATTCCGATCGTACAAAAACTCGGTATCCCGGGCTTCCCGGTCTTCAACGGCGCGGATTCCTGCGTCTGCATAGGCGCGGCGTTGCTTATGCTTTACCTTATCATCTCCATGGTGAAGGAACAGAAAAATGAAAGAAAACAACCACCTGCAAACGGCGACCGTCACAGAAGAGAAGACGGGGACAAGGCTTGATGTTTTTGCGGCGGAGGCAGCGGGTATTACCCGCTCCGCCGCCGCAAAACTTATATCATCCGGGAATGTGCTCGTGAATTCGAAGCCGGCGGCGAAGAACCTTAAGCTCTCGCCGGGCGACCGTGTGGAGATATCGCTTCCGCCACCCGTTTCCGACAAAGCCGAGGCGGAGGACATCCCGCTCGATATAATTTTTGAGGACAGTGACATAATAATAGTGAACAAGCCGGTCGGTATGGTAGTTCACCCCGCGGCGGGAAACCCCGACGGGACACTTGTGAACGCATTGCTTGCACACTGCGGCGACAGTCTCTCCGGGATCGGGGGTGTATTCCGTCCCGGGATCGTTCATAGGATCGATAAGGACACGAGCGGACTGATAGCCGTCGCAAAGAATGATTTTTCACACCTGTCGCTATCGGCTCAGCTTAAGGATCACAGTATGAGACGCACCTACCGCGCGATCGCTGTCGGAGGCTTCCGAGAAGATTCGGGTACTGTCGACGCTCCGATAGGCCGTAATCCGAACGACAGAAAGAAGATGGCGGTCATACGCGACCCGGAAAAGCAGGCAAGAAACGCAGTAACGCACTTTGAGGTCTGTGAGAGGCTCATGGGCTTCACCTGCGTCAGATGCCGCCTTGAGACGGGAAGGACTCATCAGATAAGGGTGCATCTTGCCTACATCGGGCATCCGCTCATGGGCGACCTTGTCTACGGGGGAGGGCACAGCGCATTCGAGAAGGCGCATCATATCACTCATCAGATACTTCACGCCGAATATCTGACTCTGAGGCACCCCCGCACCGGCGAGGAGATGACATTTTATGCTCCTCTCCCCGATTATTTCACCGGAATACTTGATAGTTTAAGGAAAAAATATGTGCAAGGATAAATTCAAAGGGATTCTGATAGTTTCCGACATAGACGGAACTTTTCTCGGCAACGGCAGTCGCGTCGTTCCCGAAAATATCGAGGCGATAGAGCGCTTCAAGGCTCAGGGAGGGCTCTTTACCATTGCTTCGGGGAGAATGTACCTTAACGTGAAAACGGTCGTACCCGAGCCCGCAAAGCTCCTGAACGCTCCGGCGATAATGGCGAACGGCACCTGCCTTTACGATTTTTCCGCGGAAGAGATAATAGACTATGCTCCGCTTGACAAAGACCTTACGGCACGGGCGCTCGCGTGGGTCAGAGAGAATTTCCCGACAGTGGGAATAAGGGTCTCGACGCTTACGGGATTCGTGACCGACAGGCTCACGGGCTTTATAAAGAAGGACCTCGCGCCCTATCCGAATACGGTGAGGGTCATAACCGACGGCGTGTGGTGCCCGAGGGACGAAGTATGGCTGAAGATCGTATTCCGCGATGAGGCACAGGTACTCGAAGATGTCCGAGCCGGACTTGAAAAGCGCTTTCCGGGTGCTTTTGAGTACGGTAAAAGCGCCATGCGCTATCTTGAGATTCAGATGTCGGGGTGTAATAAGGCTTCAATGCTCGTAAAGCTCCGCAAGCTTGCCGAAGATAAGCTCGGCAGGAAGGTTACGGTCTGTGCCTGCGGAGATTACGAGAACGACCTTGCCATGCTCGGTGCCGCCGATATTTCGGCTTGCCCCGAAAACGCGATCGACAAGGTGAAGAACATAGCTGATCTTTGCCTCTGCCATTGTGATAATGGCTTCATCGCCGCGCTTATAGATCGGCTCGGAGAAAAAGAATTATGAGGAAGCCCGAGATACTCTCACCCGCAGGGGATATGGAGAAGCTGCGCGCCGCACTGCGATTCGGAGCCGATGCGGTCTACCTTGCCGGAAAAAACTTCGGTATGCGTGCGGCGTCGGACAACTTTTCGTATGACGAGCTTTCTGAGGCTTGCAGAATCGTTCACGACGCAAAAAAGAAGCTCTATCTGACTGTAAACGTACTGCCGCACGGGGGCGAATATCCGGCGCTGAGGGAATTTCTTTCCTCACTTTCGGGAATGGGTATCGACGCCATAATCGCCGCCGATCTCGGGGTGATCGAGACGATACATGAGCTTTTGCCCGATACCCCGGTACATATATCGACGCAGGCGAGCATCTGCTCCCCCGCGGCGGCGAAGGCTTACGCCTCTCTCGGGGCGGAGAGACTTGTACTTGCCCGAGAACTGACACTTACCGAGATAGCCGCGATCCGCGATGCTCTGCCCGACTGTGTGGAGCTTGAGGCTTTCGTACACGGAGCGATGTGCGTGTCGTACAGCGGAAGGTGTATGCTCTCGAATCAGCTCACGGGACGCGACGCGAACCACGGAGCGTGTGCCCAGCCCTGCCGCTGGAACTATACGCTGATCGAGGAAAAACGTCCCGACCTGCCGATCCCGGTCGAGGAGGATGCCCGCGGGACCTTTATAATGTCATCAAAAGATATGTGCACGATAGATATAGTCCCCGGACTGATAAAGGCGGGGGTGAATTCCTTCAAGATAGAGGGAAGGGTCAAGTCCGCCTACTACACCGCCGTCGTGACCAACGCCTACCGTATCGCCGTCGACAGATACTTTGCCGACCCGGAGGGGTACAGCTTTGATCGGGCGCTTATGACCGAGCTTGAGAGCGTATCGCACAGGGAATACTGCCACGGCTTTTACCTTAATAACCCCGCGGAGAACGCAAATCTATGCACGAAGAGCGGATATATAAGGGACAAGGCGTTTCTCGCCTTGGCTGTCGAAGAGTCGGGCGAGTGCGGACTGTGCCGCTTTATGCAGAAGAACAAATTCTCGCTCGGAGACAGAGTGGAGCTTCTTTCCCCCGGTCTTACAGGTGTGAGCTTTACGGTGCGTGAGCTTTTCGACGGCGAAGGGCATGAGATAGACTCGGTCCCTCACCCCGGAATGGAATTTTATATCAGGTTGCCGGTCAGAGCCTCGGCGGGGGATATACTCCGCGCCGGGGAATAAGAAAGGAGGTCCGAAGCCTTTTGGAAAGATTTTCGGAAGAGGAGATAAAGTATCTTTCGGTCGAACTGCCGGAGGAGATAAAATTTTATAAGTATGCGGGTGATTTCGACGGAGAGCTTGCCGCGATAGCGCGTTACAGCCTTCGGGATATGCCGCATGAGCTGCGGCGAAGGCTTTACCTTGAGTCGCTTATCGCTGCGACTATGAAGGATGACTATAACCTCACCGACGAGGATATAATCGCGCGGGTGAGTGAAAAGTACCCTCATTTCGGGGAAGCGGCACTCGGCATTTGCCGTGAGAGGGGCTTTGCCGACTTCATTTTGCGCGGAGGGAAGGAATATTTCCAGAATTCGGCGGCGTCGAATATCCTCGGTTCGTGCGAAAGGTACCTGCGCTCGCTCGAGGGCGATACCTCGGAACCCGAGCCGAACAGCTTCCGTACGGAAAACATCCGTATAATGAAAGAACGCGGCTCGAGGGCTTTCCGATTCAGAGTGAGAATGAGCCTGACTCTTTCCCCCGAAGCCGAGAGAGAGGGCAAGACTCTCCGAATACATCTGCCTTACGCACGTGAATGCGAGGAGCAGAGCGAGGTGACCTTCATCGCCTCATCAGATCCGGCGGTGATTTCGTCCGTGGGGCAAAGAACGGCTTATATAGAGACGCCGTGCGTTACGGGCAAGGAATACTTTGTCGAATATTCATACATAAACCGAGCGGTCTACCGCGAAGCTGACCCCGCAAAGGTAACAAAGGAGCTTCCCGACGGCGATTTTCTCTCGGAAAAGGGCCCGCATATAGTCTTTACTCCTTATCTGCGTGCGCTCGCCGCCTCGATCGCCGGTGAAGAGAAGAATCCGCTTCTTCTCGCGCGCCGCGTCTATATGTGGATCGCCGAAAATGTCAGCTATTCGTATATGAGGCACTATTTCTGCCTTGAAAACATAGCCGAGAACGCGGCGCTGTCGCGCAGAGGCGACTGCGGAGTGCAGGCTCTGCTCTTTATAACGCTCTGCCGTATCCTCGGCGTGCCGGCACGTTGGCAATCGGGCTGTTCCATAAGGCCGGGGCACTTCGGCGACCACGACTGGGCGCAGTTCTACGTCGCGCCTTACGGCTGGCTCTATGCCGATCCGTCCTACGGAGGCTCGGCTTACAGAGTAGGAGATACCGAGGCGCTCGAATACTATTTTTGCAACCTTGACTGCTTCCGACTTGTCGCCAATTCGGAATTTCAGTCGCCCTTCAATCCGCCGAAGGCGTATATCCGACGCGATCCCTACGACAACCAGGACGGAGAAGCCGAATACACCGATGAAGGGCTTTTCTTCGGTCAGGTCAGAAATGAAAAGAAGCTCATTTCCGCCGAGGAGGTTTTCTGATATGAGAAACGAACAGCTTGCCGACATTCTGCGACCGAAGAGCTTCGACGATATAGTCGGGCAGGAGCATCTTTTCGGTGAAAGAGGTGTTGTCAGACGTATGGTCGATTCCGGAAGAGTCACGAATATGATCTTTTTCGGACCGCCGGGAACGGGAAAGACAACGGCGGCGACAGTCATAGCCGAGGCGTCGGGAATGTATTTCAGAAGGCTCAACGCGACCTCCGCGAGCCTTTCCGACGTGAAGCAGATCCTCTCCGAAACCGCGAATGTTTTCGGTGCAGGTGGAGTGCTCCTGTACCTTGACGAGACCCAGTATTTCAACCGAAAGCAACAGCAGTCACTGCTCGAATATATTGAGGACGGAAGGGTTACGCTTATCGCCTCAACGACTGAAAATCCTCATTTTTATGTTTACAACGCGCTGATCTCGCGTTCCTCGCTCTTTGAGTTCCGTCCCGTAAGGCCCGACGCGATCGCAAAGGCTCTGAAGAGAGCACTCGAATACCTCAATTCGACGAACGGAACGGCAAAGACTTCCGAAAACGATGTCCTGCTTCATATCGGTAAAATAGCCGGAGGAGACGTGCGGCACTCGATAAATCTGCTTGAGAACGCCTACTTTGCCGCAGATGATAAGATCACGGCGGAGGATGTCGATTCCTTCAATGCCGGAATCGGAAATTACGGAGATGACACGCATTTCGACCTTCTTTCTGCTTTGCAGAAGTCGATAAGAGGCTCCGATCCCGATGCGACCGCGTTTTACCTTGCCCGTCTTCTCTCGCTCGGCGAGCTTTTGCCGACCTGCCGCAGGCTAAAGATAATAGCCTCTGAGGATATCGGTCTTGCCTATCCTCAGGCAGCGGCGATAGTCGGCGAATGTTGCGCGGCGGCAATAGAATCAGGGCTTCCCGAGGCGAAGATACCGCTCGCGAACGCGGCAATCTTTCTTGCCACCTGCCCGAAGTCGAACTCTGCGTACCTTGCGGTGAACGCCGCCGATGCCGATATCGCCAAGGGACTCGGCGGGCAGATACCGACATCTCTTCAAAGTCCGCTGTTTAGGGGCTACAAATATCCGCACGACTATAAGAACCACTGGGTGGCTCAGAATTATCTTCCGCCCGATCTATGCGGCAAAAAGTACTATGAGCCGGGCGAAAACAAGGTAGAGCAGGCGGCGAAAGCCTACTGGGACGCTGTAAAGGGAGGAAAAGGCTGAGCCTATGGAAGTAAAAAGATTCACAAAAAACGACAGCGGATTTACCTGCATCCATTGCGGCAGGAAGGTCGAGCCGCTCGGATATACGTCAAGAAACCATTGTCCATATTGTCTTTGGTCGGTGCATATTGATATAAATCCCGGTGACAGAGCCTGCGAGTGCGGGGGTGCCCTTCGACCTATCGGTGCCGATACCGACCCGAAGCGTGGATTCATAGTGATACACAAATGTGAAAGATGCGGCGCCGTAAAGCGCAATAAGGCAGCCGAGGATGACGATCGCGATCTGCTGATCTCCCTTACCGTCGCAGGAAAATAAAAGGCAGATAACATTTTGCGGCTTGAACCGTATGAAGTGCGACTGTCTTGACTCGCAGAACCGGTTGCAATTCCGCAGGAAAGGAAGCTTTCGCCGAGACGAAAGCCATGGCCATAATAATATGAGCAAAACTATGATAATCGGCATTGCCGGAGGTACCGGCAGCGGAAAGACCACTATAACGAAGCGGATAGCCGAGCGCTTCGGAAACGATATCGCCGTCGTATGCCACGACGATTACTACAAGGCGCACGACGATATGCCGATGGAGGAGAGGGTGAGACTTAATTACGACCACCCCGACGCCTTTGACACCGATCTCTTTGTCGCCGATATAAAAAAACTCGCCGCGGGGGAGCCTATCGACTGCCCGGTATACGATTACACGGTCCATAACCGTTCTGACAGGGTTAAACGCGTCGAGCCCGCGCCTGTAATTATAATCGAGGGTATACTTATCCTTGCCGAGCCGAAGATGACGGAGCTCATGGACCTTCGCATTTTTGTTGACACCGACGCCGACGTCAGGATACTGCGAAGGATCCTTCGCGATGTCGAGGACAGGGGAAGATCGCTCCGATCGGTCATCGACCAGTACCTTACGACGGTCAAGCCCATGCACGAGAGGTTCGTAGAGCCGAGCCGCCACAACGCCGATATAGTAGTGCCCGAGGGCGGCAGGAATCGGGTCGCGCTCGATCTTATAATCAACAAGGTTCAGAATCACCTTTTGTCGGTCAGATAAACGGAAAAAGAAGCACGCGGTGTGCTTCTTTTTTTATGCCGGCAATTCTCGTTTTCAGACTTATCCATCGGGCAGGCGGTGTCTGCACACATTTCGCGCGATTTTCGATACTTTTGTCGGCAGAATGAAAATTTCACTTTTCGGTGCATAACCTGCGATTTTCGGGCAATCATAAGGTATCAGACCTAAAAGGAGGCAGGATATGAAAAAAATACTTACAATCGTTTTTGTCTTTGCGCTGTGTCTTGTCGCGCTGAATTTCCTTCCCGTGCACGGCGAGGAGGCGATATATAACAGCGTGATAAGGCTTCACGTTATCGCAGCGTCGGACAGCGATTCCGATCAGGCACTAAAGCTGAAGGTCCGCGATGCAGTGCTGTCGGGGCTTTCGACACTCAGCGAGGGCTGTTCGTCAAAATCCGAGGCGGAAGAAAAGCTTGCCTCTCAGCTTGATGAGATAAGGGCTGTCGCGCTCGAGACTCTCGCAGCCGAGGGCTGTGACTGTCAAGTAAGCGTTAGCCTCGGAAAAGAAAAGTACCCGCAGAAGAGCTACGACGGAGTTTGCTTTCCCGCGGGAGAATACACCTCACTCCGAATCGTAATAGGCGAGGGCGAGGGAAAAAACTGGTGGTGCGTGCTGTTTCCCCAGCTCTGCCTTGCCGGGGCGAAGAACGCCGAAGCGGCATTCGTCGAGGTCGGACTTACCCCCGAGCAGTACCGCGTGATAACCGAGACCGATGAGCCGAAATATAAGCTTCGATTCAAAATCATAGATATTATCGGTGAAATGGGAGGAAATTGACCTCTGAATCGCAAAATCCCTTGTAAAAAAGCAAATATTATGGTAAAATGACTGTAATGATAACTATAAGGGAGACTATGCCATGCTGTCAACCGTTTACAGCGCCGGAGTGTTCGGGATCGAGGGCTTTATCGTCAGCGTAGAATGTAACGGACTGAGAAGAATTCCCGATTTTCACCTCGTGGGACTGCCCGACCTCGCGGTCAGAGAGGCTCACGACCGCGTATATACCGCCTGTGAAAACAGCGGATACAAGTTCCCGGCGCTCGACCTTATGATAAACCTTGCCCCCGCCGACAGAAAGAAGGAGGGCTCGGGCTTTGACGTTGCGATACTTCTCGGGATACTTCACTGCGGAGGCTACCTGCGTCCCGACGGCGACCTTTCGGACAAGTGTTTTTGCGGTGAGCTTTCGCTGTCGGGAAGCGTGAGGGGGATACGCGGTATCCTCTGTATGTGTGCTGCGGCGCGAGACGCGGGAATGAAGGAATTCTATGCGCCGGCGGTCAACGCCCGCGAGGCTGCCGCAGTTAACGGCATTACGGTCTACGCCGTCGAGAATATAAAACAGCTCGTCGATCACCTTAACGGCACGGAAAGGATGACTCCGGTCGTGCGCGACGTAGAGTCTGAGATAAGGTACGGCAGCTACGGCGTCGACTTTTCGGACGTAAAGGGGCAGGCTATGGCGAAGCGCGCGATGGAGATCGCCGCCGCGGGAGGGCACAATATCCTTCTGATAGGTCCTCCCGGAACGGGAAAGTCGATGCTCGCAAAGCGTCTCCCGACGATCCTTCCGCCGCTTAGCTTTGACGAAGCTGTTGAAACTACGAAGATACACTCGGTCGCGGGAACGCTTCCGTCCGATGTGTCGCTCCTTGCCTCGCGCCCTTTCCGTTCGCCTCATCACACGATGTCTGCGGTATCTCTTGCCGGCGGAGGCATAAATCCGCGCCCGGGTGAGGTCTCTTTGGCGCATAACGGCGTGCTTTTCCTTGATGAGTTCCCGGAATTCCCGAAGCAGGTGACCGATTCGCTCCGCCAACCGATAGAGGACGGGAAGATCACGATAACCCGTGCGGCGGGAAGAGTGACTTTTCCATGCTCATTTATGCTCGTGGCGGCGATGAACCCCTGCCGTTGCGGGTATTTCGGTGATCCGACGCACACCTGTACCTGCCGCGCGAACGACATAAGAAACTACATAGCGCGGATAAGCGGACCGCTACTTGACCGTATAGATATTCAGGTGGAATTACCGGCGCTGACTTACGACGAGCTCTCGTCGCGTTCATCTCCCGAGGAAAGCTCTGCCACGATAAGAGAAAGAGTCATCGCTGCCAGGAAATTCGCAGAAAGACGGTTTGAGAGCGAAAAGGACGTTTTCTGTAACGCAAAGCTGACCGCTGCTATGATTCGTAAGTACTGTGTTCCGGACGAGGCGGGGAGAGAGCTCCTCCGTCAGGCGTACGAATCGCTCGGACTTTCGGCAAGGGGATATGACCGAACGCTCCGCGTGGCGAGAACTATCGCTGACCTTGCGGGGTGCGAGACGATCGGAGCGGTCCATATTGCCGAGGCGGTGAGGTTCCGTTCTCTCGACCGGAAATACTGGAAAAACTGAAGCTGTGAGGTATTGATGGTCTTCTCTTCGCTCGGATTTCTTTTTATATTCCTTCCCGTGACGCTCATGCTGTATTTTCTCGCTCCGAAGAGAGCAAAAAATGCGGTCCTGCTCGCTCTGAGCCTCGTATTTTATGCCTGGGGCGAGCCGTCGTATATAATCCTTATGATATTTACGGCGCTGTTCGATTACTCTGCGGGGATCCTTCTCGGAGGTTCGGAGGGGAAGAAAAGAAAAGTCATCCTTGCTTTTGCCGTGGCTGTCAACCTGCTTCTTTTGGGATTTTTTAAATATTACCCGCCGCTTACCGATGCGTTGAGCTTTCTTCCGCGAGTCGATGTGAGGCTGCCGATAGGTATATCGTTTTATACCTTTCAGGCGATGTCATATGTGATCGATGTTTACCGCCGTGACGCTCTGCCGCAGAGGAATATCATCGGATTCGGGCTTTATATCGCGCTCTTTCCGCAGCTTGTCGCGGGACCTATCGTCAGGTACCGTGATATCGAGGAGCAGCTCGGCGACCGCCGTGTGACGCTTGCCGACGCGGTGGCGGGAAGCTCGATCTTCTGCGCGGGACTTGCAAAAAAGGTGCTTATCGGGAACACGGCAGGCGCCTTTTTCGCTTACGTGAGGGATATGCCGACGGATATAAGGAGCGCATCTCTTGCGTGGGTCGGTCTTGCCTGCTATTCTTTTCAGATCTACTTCGATTTTTCGGGTTATTCTGACATGGCGATCGGACTCGGAAGGCTCTTCGGCTTCAGATTCCCGCAAAATTTCGATTATCCCTATACTGCGATCGGCGCGACTGATTTCTGGCGCAGGTGGCATATAACTCTCTCCTCGTGGTTCCGCGAGTACCTCTATATCCCGCTTGGCGGCAACAGGCGGGGAAGGGCAAGGACCTACCTGAATCTTTTCATCGTATGGACGCTAACGGGGCTCTGGCACGGCGCGGGGGTGAATTTCATTCTCTGGGGCGTATACTGGTTCCTTATGATATTGGCGGACAAGGCGTTTGCGGGGAGGTTGCTTGAGAGGTTACCGCGATTCTTCGCGCACGTGATTACGCTAACTGCGATCGGCTTCGGATGGCTCATCTTTGCCTTTGACGGAAGCGAGGCGAGCCTGACCTTTTCTGCCATGCTCGGATATTCAGGCAACCTTTTCGGCAGTGCGGGTGTAGCCTCGGCGGCGGATGTATACGACCTTTTGCGGTGCCTGCCGTTGCTCACCGTCGCCGCGATAGGCTCGACCGCGCTCCCGATAAGGCTATTTTACCGTTTTCTCGGGAAGGTGCGCCCGAGCCTTTCCGAGACCGCCGCCGCAGTCCTGACCGTTGTCTCGTTTGCCGTTTCGGTGATCTTCATCACCGCGTCGGATTATAATCCGTTTCTGTATTTCAGGTTTTGAAAATGTTCTGTCCCCCTCACGGAGTAGTCTGTGAGGGGAATTTTTTGGTTACAGAAAGATAATGGACTTCTTTTTGCGTTTTGCATATTGAATTGCAGAGAAAGCTCCCCCATAGTTCCGGCGTACAAAGCCTATTATAACATCTGAGTATTCTACCATCCATTTGTTTCGGCGCGGTATAGCAAATTTCGAAGGTACATTCTCAAGCGGAGGATAAATTGAGTCGTCATAAATATTTGAATCAAAGCTTTCATTAATGTCGGATGTGACGAGAGTTATTCTTATATCCGGATAAGCCGGTTTGAATGATCTGAGCACATTTGCCGCCATCAGATCAAAGTAGCCGCGCCCGCCAAGGTAAAATTCGGTTGCACCGAGGAATATTAGTTGTTCAATGCAACAGGCAAGCTCTTTTTTGAATGTATCTCCGGTGGCGTCCCGATGTCCAAAAAATGTAACTTTCAAGTTTTACCTCTTATTTTTCAAAAAATATAGATATACAGTATATCTATCGGGAACATTATATCACAAATACCCGATAAAATAAATATAATATATGTCCGCGGAGGGAAAAATATGGCTATAAAAAGCGTGTCAATCCGAATAGAGGAAGAAATGCTTGACAAACTCGGCTTTGTTGCAGATTACGAGGGAAGGTCGCTGAACAGTCACATTCTTGTGCTTATCCGCGAGAGCATCGCAAAATTCGAGGAACAGCACGGTAAAATAGAAAAGCCGATCCCGCCCGATGTGAATGTCAAGATCGGAAGAGCA
>CALYSG010000030.1 GCA_945485605.1 uncultured Clostridia bacterium | reverse complement strand
ATATACAAATTAATTATAACATATCGTCCGAAAATATCAAGCGTTTCGGAACAAATCAGTATGAACTTTTTTTGTTTTTCAGATCGGCATAGTGACTTTTTGACAATAAGACATATTTTCAAGGGAAATTTTCGCAAAACCCTTGCCAAATACGGAAATGTGTGATATAATCTTAGATAATTACGGTTAAACAGCCGCGTAAGCGAGCGAGGGGACCGTTGACGGAGGTGAAAGTGATGAAACAGGGAATCCATCCCAAGTACGAAAAGTGCACGATAGTTTGCGCTTGCGGCGAGAAGTCGGAGACCAGATCCACCAAGGGCGGCGAGATCAAGGTTGAAATCTGCTCGAAGTGCCATCCGTTCTATACCGGTAAGCAGAAGCTTATCGATACCGGCGGACGTGTTGACAAGTTCAAGAAGAGACTTGACGCAAGCAATAACAAATAATCCTTATCGTATGTGGGCAGTACATATCGTATCTGCCCGCTTTCTTTTTATTTTGCTTTTGCCGGAAGGACTTTTATGGAAGATAAGATCAAAGAATTCAGCAAAGCCGCGATCGTCGGCGTTATAACCGGGGGCGTCGGTGAAACGGAGGTCAACATTTCGCTTGACGAGCTTACGCGCCTTCTTGACACTGCCGGAGGCGAGGTCGCCATACGTATGACGCAGCAGTTAAAATCCCCGAACCCCGCGACTCTTATAGGAGAGGGTAAGGCAGCCGAGCTTGCCTTCCTCTGTCATGAGAACGGAGTCGAGCTTGCCGTTTTTGACAGTGAGCTGTCTCCTTCGCAGATAAGGAACCTTGAAAATATCCTGAAGGATGTCCGCGTCATTGACAGAACGATGCTTATACTCGATATTTTTGCACTTCATGCCGGGAGCGGAGAAGGGAAACTCCAGGTCGAGCTTGCACAGCTTAAGTATACTGCGCCGAGGCTTATCGGCAAGGGTGCCGAGATGTCTCGTCTCGGCGGAGGTATCGGCACGCGAGGACCGGGTGAATCTCAGCTTGAGACCGATCGCCGTCATATACAAAGAAGGGTAAAGGCACTCGAGGACGAGCTTGCGGAGCTTGAAAAGACGCGTCGCACTATGCGCGTCGCGCGTGACAGGAGCGGAATACCGAAGGTCGCTATCGTCGGCTATACGAACGCCGGAAAGTCTACCCTTCTTAACCGTTTGACCGATGCGGGGATACTTGCCGAGGACAAGCTTTTTGCGACGCTCGACCCGACGACGAGGAAATTCACGCTTCCGGGCGGGGAGACCGTGCTGCTGACCGATACGGTCGGCTTTATCAGAAATCTGCCGCATCAGCTTGTAAAGGCTTTCAGATCTACTCTCGACGAGGCAGTTTATGCCGATATCCTTATAATAATCTGCGACGCCTCCGATCCCGAGCATCTTTCTCAGCTCGAGGTCACCGAGAATACCCTCAACGAACTTGGTGCCGTTGATAAGCCAACGCTTTATGTATTCAACAAGTGCGATATAGGCGCTGCCGGCGAGATACCGTTCGGTGTCGAGCGCCCCGACAATATCTGCTATATCTCGGCAAAAACGGGGCAGGGGATAGAGCATTTTGTAGATAGGCTCGAAAAGATCGTGCTCTCGGGCAAGACGAATGAGGTATTCGTCATACCGAACAGCGAAGCGGGGGTGCTCAATACGCTCTACCGTAACGCGACTGTGACAGACGTACAATACGGCGACGAGAGTATCAGAGTCTGCGCCACTGTCGACGCGAAGGTGCGCGGAATGCTTCGCGATTACCTCTCGGAGGAGAAGGAATGAAGACATACACGACTGTCGGAACGTCAGCCTCCGCCGAATTTGAGGAGAAAAGATCGGTCTTTATAGGTCACGCCTGCCATGTATCCGACGTTGATGAGGCTATGGCGTTCGTGAAGGAAAAGCAGGCGGCTTACCGCGACGCTACGCACAATGTCTGGGCGTATTATATGAAGGACGGAGTGGTCGCACGCTATTCGGACGACGGAGAACCTACCGGGACGGCGGGAATGCCTACGCTCGACACGATAAGAAAATCGGGGGTCGACGACACATGCGTCGTCGTCACGAGATACTTCGGCGGTATACTTCTCGGCGCGGGCGGACTCGTGAGGGCTTACTCAAAGGCGGCATCTCTTGCAGTACAGGCGGCGGGTATCGTGACCTACGAGAGCTTTTCGGAGCTTTCCGTCAGGCTGACTTATCCCGACTATCAGAAGATACAGAACGAGCTGCCGAGGTTCGGAGCACATATCGACGGCACGGATTTTACCGACTCGGTGCTCCTGCGCTTTGCCGTGAAGGACGAGGTGGCAGACGGCGCGATCAAACGCTTTTCCGAGCTTACTGCGGGACGCGCCGTACCGCATATCACGGGACACAGGCTCGATAAATGAAAAATGCTTCGGCAGTTCTGCCGAAGCATTTTTCATTCAGTTTTTGTAAGTCGCTATTGATGCTTTGTAAGCCTCGAGCAATGCGGGCGCGTGCTCCTTGTCAGATGAGGACACGAGATAGTAGAATTTGATCTTCGGCTCGGTACCCGACGGACGCGCGATCACTACGTCGCCCGTTTCGGTACGGAAATACATCACATTCGATTCGGGAAGGCCCGTCGGGGACTTTTTGCCCGTTGCGGTGTCGGTAAACTCGCCTTTCAGGTAATCTCCGATCGCTTCGACCTTTACGCCACCGAGTGTCTTCGGGGGATCCTCGCGGAGCTTTTCCATTATTGCCTTTATCTTTTCGGCACCGTCGAGCCCCTCGATATAGAGCTCGTCGGTAGATTCGAGCGAGTAGCCCGTCTTAGCCCACAGAGCCTCAAGTGCGTCGATAAGGGTCATGCCCTTCAGCTTATAGTATGCCGTCATTTCGCAGACGAGCATCGCGGCGACGACGCCGTCTTTATCGCGTGCGTAGGTTCCCTTCATGTAGCCGTAGCTCTCCTCAAAGCCGAAGACGAAGGTGCCGTGACCTTCAGCCTCGCGCTTCTTGATGACCTCGGCGATGAATTTAAAGCCGGTAAGGACATTGTAAAGTCTTATCCCGTGTGCGCGGCATATTCGTGTGACAAGCTCGGTAGATACTATCGTTTTTACGGCGTAGGGCTCCTTCGGCATGGTGCCGGTCTCTTCGTATGCCGTGAGAATATAGTCGAGAAGGAGAGCACCCATCTGATTTCCGGTGATCGTGACGAAGCTGCCGTCTTTTGCTCTTGCGACCGCGCCCATGCGGTCTGCGTCAGGGTCATTTGCGAACATCAGATCACTTCCGACCTTGTTGGCAAGCCCGATCCCGAGGCTGAGAGTCTCCCGGTATTCCGGATTTGGCTTTTTTACCGTCGGGAAAGTGCCGTCGGGTTCTGCCTGCTCGGGTACGACGTAGAGGTTTTTCAGCCCGAGACTGCGGAGAAGCTCGGGAACGAGCTTATAACCCGTTCCGTGGAGCGGCGAATAAACTATTTTGAGGTTATCTGCATCTGCGGAAATGACATCCGGGTTGACCGCCTCGGCTCTTACAGCGGCAAGGTAAGCCTCATCCATTTCTTCTCCGAGGTAGGTTATGAGCCCTTTTTCAACCGCTTCGTCGAAGTCGGTGTATTTAACGTCGGCGAAAACGTCGGTCGCGTCGATCTCGGCTTTTACCGCATCGGCGTCATCGAGCGAGAGCTGTGCGCCGTCCTCCCAATAAGCCTTGTAGCCGTTGTATTCCTTCGGGTTGTGTGATGCGGTGATATTTACGCCCGCCGTGCAACCGAGCCGACGCAGTGCGAAGGAAAGCTCGGGTGTCGGCTGAATATCACGGAATATATAGACCTTTATTCCGTTTGCGGCGAGGACGCGGGCGGCGGTCTTTGCGAAAAGTTCCGAGTTTATGCGACTGTCTCTTCCGACGACGACACCGCCGTTGTCCTTTTTGCATTTAAGGATATGGTTTGCGAGTCCCTGAGTTGCCTGTGCAACCGTGTGAACGTTCATAGCATTCATTCCGGTCTTCATGATCCCGCGAAGCCCGCCGGTTCCGAAGGTCAGACCGAAGGAAAAACGTTCGCGTATCTCGCGGTCATCGCCGGATATTGCACTAAGCTCTGCTTTTTCTTCTGCCGAAAGGCTGTCGGAAGAAAGCCACTTTTCGTAATTATCAAGGTACGTCAAATTCATACACTCTCCTTTTTGCCGTTTTTGTACTGCTTGAGCGCGCGGGCGAGCTGATCGGGACAGGACGTGCCCTTTGCTCCGCAACGTATGCCGTCAAGGCGACTGATAATGTCATCGATCTTCATTCCGCGAACGAGCCCTGCGACTCCCTGGGTATTACCGGAGCAGCCTCCGAGAAATTTCACATCGGTGACTATCCCGTTTTCTATATCGATATCGATCTTGCGCGAGCAGGTGCCCGAAGTAGTATATGTGATATGATCTTTCATTATTAAATTTCCTTTCCGTATGGTATTTTTACGTTTTATTCTACTATACTGTATATGCCTACGGGAGTGTATTGCGGGAAATCTGCCGTCATATAGAGCAGAAAGGTCTCGGTATCCGCACCGGATATTGAAAAGACGGGGCTGAATGCCGTACCTTCGCCGACCGACGAGAAGCCACCGAACGAATCAAGTCTCAGAAGCTCCATTCCGCAAGCTTCGGCGGCACAGAGCATCTCCGTAAGGCTGTGTCCGCTTCCGATTGTCACGAAAAGCTCGAGGCAGGTCTGTTTCCCGAAGCGTGTGTCGGGGTAGGCTATGCTTTTTCCGATAAGGGCAAAGAGCGTGCTGCCGCTTTCACTGCTCACGATGCGACAGACCGAGACGATTTTCAGCTCGTATCTGTTTATCAGCCCGTAAAAGACCGGAAGACGGCCGTCATTCATGTTGCATAATGGAATTATCCCGTATTCGAGCTGCCCCGAGTAGATATCCTCGCACATGGCGTCATATCCGTGAGATGCTTCGGACATATATCCCGGCAGAAAGCCGGAAAAGATGTTCAGCGCACGTGATGAGAATTCGTTCTTTACATATCCTATGCTTTTTTTTGAGGAGATAAAATCCTCAGAGCCGAAAAATATTGATTTTTTGTAGTCTGTCCGCCCCGGGAATGCGGCAAGATATTCGCGGCAGAAGGCGGTGTGCTCAAGCACCGCGGCGGCTCTGTCGCCTTCCGAACCTCCCGTTAGTGATATTCCGGAGAGCACAGCCGTTGCGCGTCCGCCCTTTATTTCGGAAAGATGGAGGACAAGCTCGTGCATTTCAGCCTCTCTTTGACTTTTCAGCACCGCAGCACGACCGTCAAGCTCCGAAAGTGAATCCATTATCGCGTCTGTCCCGCGATCACCGGTAAGGTTTCTCGGCATCAGAGACTTCCGAGAAGCTCAAAGCTCTCCGCCATAAAGGCATTCATTTCCTCCGGCGAGAGCTTTTTCTGCGAGAGAAGCGAGAGCTTGTAGACATAGGATGCGATCTTCTCGGCCTTTTTTTCGTCGGTATCGCAGAGATACGAGAGTTTCTCAGTCAGCGCGGCGTTGGTGTTAAGGGTAAGCGTCATAGCCGTAGGCATGAGGGATTCGCCGCCATCCCCCGAAGTCTTTATGCGGTACAGGCGCATCATTTCTTCCATACGGCGCGATTCCTCGGGGATACTCAGAAGAGCGGGGACCTTTTCGTCTTTGAGAGGGCAGAAGCTGACCGTAAGCTCATTGTTGCCGCTGACCTTCTTAAAGAGCTCGCGAAGCTTTTCGTTCTCGGAGGCTTCACCGTCGCCCTTAAGCGCGTCGGCAAGCTCGGCATCAACGCGCAGATACTTAACACCGTTGTCTGAGAGTTCCTCACACATAGCGGCGTATTGTGTGTCGATCATATGCTCCATAAGGGCGACTTTTATGCCCTCGCCTTCCAGCATCGAGATATACTGCGACTGGAGCGCACGGTCGGTGGTGTAGTAGATCTTGTTTTCGTTGGTCTCCTTTGCCGCTTCAAGGTATTCATTGACTGTCATATAGCTCCCGTCGGTGATGTGAAGCATAACCGAGTCCTTGACCTTATCGTAGAATTTCCTGTCACGTAGGCAGGCGTATTCGATGAAGGTCCTTATATCCTCAAACACGCGCTGATATTCCTCGCGGTCGGTCGAAAGCATGGAATTCAGTTTGTCGGCAACTTTTTTGACTATATGAGCCGAGAGCTTCCGGACGTAGGAGTTTGTCTGGAGGTAGCTCCTCGAGACATTGAGAGGAAGCTCGGGGCAATCAAGTACGCCCTTAAGCATCAGAAGGTAATCGGGAAGTATCTCTTTTATATTGTCGGATACGAATACCTGATTGTAGTAGAGCTTTACCTGACCTTCGATCGACTCATATTCGTTTGCGATACGAGGAAAGTACAGGATGCCCTTAAAGTTGAGGGGATAGTCGACATTGAGATGGATCCAGAACAGAGGGTCGTGAAGGTCGGAGAAGACCTTATGGTAGAAGTCCTTATACTCCTCTTCCGTACATTCGGAGGGATTCTTCAGCCATAGAGGAGTCGTGTCGTTTATAGGCTCAGCTTCTTTTCCTTTTTCATCATTATCGGAATTATCGTTTTTTTCTTCAGATCCGTCAGAAAGGTAGATCTCCACAGGCATAAAGGCGCAGTAGCGGTTAAGGATCGTGCGGATCTTGTTGATGTCAAGGTATTCCTTCTCGTTCTCTGCGATGTACATTATGACATCGGTTCCGCAACCTTCGCGATCGCCCGCGGAAAGCTCGTATTCTCCGGCATCGTTGCAGTCCCATTGTACTGCGGGCGAGCCGTCAAATGAACGCGATTCGACCTTGACTCTGTCGCTGACCATGAATGCCGAATAAAACCCGAGTCCGAAGTGCCCGATGATGCCCGACGAAGAGGCGTCGTTTTCGTTCTCATATTTCTGAATGAAGTCGAGAGCGCCCGAAAGCGCGATGCTGCAGAGATATTTTTCAAGCTCTTCGGCGCTCATTCCGATGCCGTTATCGGAGACCGTCAGCGTTCCCGCTTCGCGGTCGACCGTGACATCTATGCGGTATGGCTCCGTCGGCTCCTCTGCATTTCCGAGAGATACAAGGCGTTTTCTCTTCGTTACCGCATCGGCGGCGTTTGAGACTATCTCGCGCAGGAATATATCCTTCTCTGAATAAAGCCATTTCTTAATGATGGGGAATATATGGTTGGTTTCTACCGATATACCGCCTTTTTTTACTTCTTTCAAATCCGACATAATTCAAACATCTCCTGTTTATCCGGCAAACACCGGAAGAATTGCATTTTATTTTTTCTTCTTTTTGCGGAAGAGCTTATTGAGCAGAGCCTGCAAACCTTCGACCGTGATCCCGACAAGATTGTGGTGATGACTCCCTTTGTTCTGATCCCTGTATTCTCTGAGCCTTTCGAGAGCTTCGGGTGAATAGTAGTCCTCAAGCTCTTGCGAGAGCCCTGCGTCGGCGAGCCTTTTATCCATTTCCGAGCTTATGAGCTTGATGACGACGGCGAATATGGGTATTCCTATGAACATTCCGATAATACCGAAGTATCCGCTCATAAGAAGCAGAGCCGTGATCGAGCCGAACGCCGTGAGTCCGGTTCTGTTACCTGTGATACGGGGAGAGATATAGTTTCCGTTTATCTGAGTCAGAATCACGATTATTACAACGTAAATTACAGTCTTACGGATATCTCCGCTGAGCAATACGAGGAATCCGGCGGGGATAGCTCCGAGGAAGGGACCGAAGATGGGAACGAGGTTCATGATCGCGACGAGCACAGCTATCATGAGGGCATTCGGTATGCTGCAACAGAGGAAGATAACATAAGCCGCACATCCGAAGATAAACGATTCAAGCAGCTTGCCCTGAATGAACTTTCCAATGGTTTCATTGGAGTAAGAGGCAACGGCGAGCATACGCTGCCCCTTTTCTTTTCCGAATATCGCAATGGTAAGCTTTTTTGCCCTTGCAAGCAGACTATCCTTGTCGGCAAGGATATATACCGAGAGAATGAAGCCGAGCAGTATATTAACGACTACCTCTACAGCAGCGGTGCTTGATGCGACGATGTTGTTGCCGACCGTTTTCAGAATCGCTTCCGAATCGCTGAAGAATTCTCGGACCCATTTTATGATGCCTTCCTTTGTGAACGAGAAATCAAACAGGTTTATCGTGTCTTCGTATATCGGGTTGCCGTTTTCGTCGGTAACGATATGAGGTCGGCGGTCATCGTCCGTATTTTCGGTGTCGGTCGAGGGAGCTTTTGAGGTCTCGCTGCCGGAGGTTTCGTCTTTTGCAGTATCGCTCTGAGAAGTGTCGCTCGGTACTGCCTGTCCCGTTCCGTCGGTTGTCGGCGATGTTGCTTCGGGCGCCTCATCCGATTCATCAAGGAAGGGTAGATTGTTGATGAAGTCGACTATGACCTTTTCGGTCTGCGCGATATATTGCGGCATATTGTCGATGAAATCCTGGACGCTTATGACTGTCTGCTGTATTACCACGAAAAGGATCGCGAAGATAAGGAGAAAGACCACAAGATATGTGCATAAGATCGACAGAATTTTCCGCCATCTGATCGATTTTATTTTAAGAAAAGCCTTCTCCATGAAGAGCTTCAGAAGGGGATTGCACAGATAGGCGATAAGAAAGCCGTAGAATACAGGCATTATAACGCGCATGAAGCGTCCTATCGTCTTGGAAAACGAATCAAAGTTAATGACGAAGATCAACAGTATAAGGATCAGCGCGTAAATTATTGCCAACCGTATATAGAACTGTATGTTTTTCTTGAGCGTCTGTCGTTTTTCACCGCCGCCCGGATTTTGTCCGTTGTCCATAGGTCGTCTCCTTCCCAAAAAGATAATTCTTCAATCTATATTATAAACTTTTTTTCCCGATCCGTCAATAACAAGTTGACAAGCGACGGTTATTTTTTTATAATATAATGTAAATAAAAAACAGGCGGTGCGAAATGATAATACACGGATTTCAGAAGCTTACTCTTCTTGATTACCCCGGGCATACGGCTTGTACGGTATTTTCCGGCGGTTGCAATTTCAGATGTCCATTCTGCCACAATGCGGGGCTGGTGCTTGATCCCGGTCAATATGATACGGTTGATGAGGAAGATATCCTTTCCTTACTTCAAAAACGTCGCGGGATACTTGACGGTGTGTGTATTACGGGAGGTGAGCCTCTGCTGAATCCCGATATTGAGGGGTTTGCCGCGAAGGTAAAAGGACTCGGTTATCGCCTCAAGCTCGATACGAACGGCAGCTTCCCGGAAAGGCTCAGGCATATGGTCTCGGAGGGGCTTGTCGATTATGTTGCCATGGATATAAAAAACTGTCTTCCGAAGTATCCGATGACGGTCGGGAAGAGTGGCTTCGACACCTCGGCGGTAGAGAAGAGCGTCGAATTTCTCCGTGACGGAAGGGTCGATTTTGAATTCAGGACGACGGTCGTCAGAGAATTTCATACGGAAGATGATATGAGAGAGATAGGGAAGTGGCTCGCGGGTGTGCCGAAGTATTTCCTTCAGGCGTTTTCCGATTCCGGCGAGCTCATAGGTGACGGGCTGCACGGATATTCTCCGGAAGAGTATAAAAGGTTGCTTTCGGTCGTCCGTGAGTATATTCCCACTTCTGAGCTTCGTGGCGTATAACCGCTATATGTAGTAAAAACGACAAATTGCAAATCAATATATTGTGTAATATTCCATATTGACTTGCTCCCGAAATAATGGTACAATTATTGTCGCAAACAATCGACAACACGAAGTCAGTAAGGAGTCAATGATGTATAGGGTAGTTAAAAGAGATGGAAAAGTAGTTGATTTTAAAATTGAAAAAATAAGCGCCGCGATCGAGAAGGCTTTTGAGGCGCAGGGGAGAAATTATTTTCCCGGAGTGATCGATTTTCTCGCGCTTAAGGTCACGTCGGATTTTGAACCGAAAATAAAAGATGATCTCATCGCCGTCGAAGACATTCAGGACAGCGTTGAGTCGGTGCTCAGCCAGTCGGGATACGGAGACGTGGCGAAGGCTTATATCCTTTACCGCCGTAACCGTGAAAAGCTCCGCAATATGAAATCGACCTACCTCGATTATACCGAGGTAGTTAACAAATACCTCAGCGCGCTTGATTGGAGAGTCAAGGAGAACTCGACCGTAACATACTCTGTCGGCGGTCTTATCCTGAGCAACTCGGGAGCGATCACCGCGAATTACTGGCTGTCGGAGATCTACGACGATGAGATCGCGTCGGCACACAGAAACGCGGATATTCACATTCACGACCTGTCCATGCTGACCGGTTACTGCGCCGGCTGGTCGTTAAAACAGCTCATCACCGAAGGACTCGGAGGTATTCCCGGAAAGATCTCGTCGTCGCCGGCATCGCACCTTTCGACTCTCTGCAACCAGATGGTGAACTTCCTCGGTATCATGCAGAATGAATGGGCGGGTGCGCAGGCGTTCTCGTCGTTTGATACCTACCTTGCGCCTTTTGTCAAGGTCGACAACCTTACCTATAAGGAAGTCAAGCAGTGCATACAGTCCTTCGTGTACGGAGTCAACACCCCGTCGCGTTGGGGCACGCAGGCACCGTTCACGAACATAACGCTTGACTGGACGGTTCCGAACGACCTTGCCGAGCTCAACTGCATCGTCGGAGGCAAGGAGCAGCCCTTCAAGTATAAGGATTGCGTGAAGGAAATGGCTATGGTCAACAAGGCGTTCATTGAGATAATGATCGAGGGTGACGCCAACGGAAGGGGCTTCCAGTATCCTATCCCGACCTATTCGATAACCCGCAACTTTGACTGGTCGGATACCGAGAACAACCGTCTGCTGTTTGAGATGACGGCGAAATACGGTACGCCTTACTTCTCGAACTATATCAATTCGGATATGGAGCCGAGCGACGTGCGCTCTATGTGCTGCCGCCTGCGCCTTGATCTTCGCGAGCTGAGAAAGAAATCCGGCGGATACTTCGGTTCGGGCGAGAGCACCGGTTCGATCGGTGTCGTGACCATCAATATGCCGAGGATCGCGTATCTTTCAAAGAATGAAGAAGAGTTTATGGCGAGACTTGACCACCTTATGGATGTTTCGGCGCGCTCTCTTAAGGTAAAGCGCGATGTTATAACAAAGCTGCTTGAAGAGGGACTTTATCCTTATACCAAGAGATATCTGGGCAGTTTCGGAAATCATTTCTCTACGATAGGACTCGTCGGAATGAACGAGGCGGGGCTAAATGCCTGCTGGATCGGTGAGGATATGACCAGTCCCAAAACTCAGGAGTTCTCCAAGAGAGTGCTCAATCATATGCGTGAGAGACTGTCCGATTATCAGGAAAAGTACGGAGACCTCTATAACCTTGAGGCGACACCTGCCGAATCGACGTCATACAGGCTCGCAAAGCACGACGTTGCACAGTTCCCCGACATCAAGACGGGTGCCGAGCCGGGCGGTGCGCCTTATTACACCAACAGCTCGCATCTTCCGGTCGGATATACAGAGGATATTTTTACGGCACTTGATATTCAGGACGAGCTTCAGACGCTTTACACCTCCGGAACGGTATTTCATTCCTTCCTCGGAGAGAAGCTTCCGGACTGGCGTGCGGCAGCGAATCTTGTCAGAAAGATCGCCGAGAACTATAAGCTGCCCTACTATACACTTTCACCGACATACTCGGTATGCCGCAATCACGGATATCTGAACGGTGATGTCTCGATCTGCCCAATATGCGGAGAAAAGACCGAGGTGTACAGCAGAATTACCGGATATTACCGTCCCGTCCAGAACTGGAACGACGGCAAGTCGCAGGAATTCAAGCAGAGAAAGACCTACGATATAGCACATTCGGTGCTTCACAAGAAAAATGAAGCCAAGGCTGAGGCAGATTGCGAATGCTGCTGCGATGCAGAGATTAAGGACGACGATGTCATACTCTTCGCTACGAAGACCTGCCCGAACTGCAAGGTGGCGGCGAGCTTCCTTGACAAAGCGGGAATAAGCTACAGAAAGCTCTATGCCGAGGAATCTGAGGAAGAATTCGAGAGATTCGGAATTACCGGTGCTCCGACACTTGTAGTTATAAAAGACGGAAATTTCGAGACAATATATAATGCCTCAAATATCAGAAAATACGCCGACAGCCACAAGGCGTAAAGAAGATCAAAGAAACAAAGCCCTCCGTCTGATGCGGCGGAGGGCTCTTTGAATATGACAGGGAGCCGACAGACGGCTCGGGAGATTTGATATGTACGATATAATCATTGTCGGCGGTGGTCCCGCCGGGATCTCGGCGGGCATATATGCCTGCCGTGCGGGAAAGAGTACCCTTGTGATAGAACGCGGAGCACTCGGCGGTCAGATGACCTACTCCCCGAAGATAGAGAACTACCCCGCTAAGCTCAGCGTAAGCGGAAACGAACTTGCCGAGGCTATGACCGATCAGCTTATTCAGCTCGGCGGCGAATTTGAATTTGACGCGGTAACTCGTATCGAGAATAACGGAGAATACAAGACCGTATTTACTCATGATAATGAATTTTCCGCGCGAGCCGTGATACTGGCAAACGGAGTTAAGCACCGTATGCTCGGGCTTGAGGGAGAAGAAGAACTTGTCGGCTCCGGAATATCCTTCTGCGCGGTCTGTGACGGCGCATTTTACCGCGATCGGGACGTCGCGGTCATCGGCGGAGGAAATTCGGCGATGCAGGAAGCGCTGTTGCTTTCGGAGGGGTGCAGATCTGTTACTGTCGTTCAGAACCTTTCGGGTTTTACCGGCGAAAGGAAACTTGCCGAAAGCCTTGAGACGAAAAAGAACGTCAGCGCACTGTTTGACACTGTCGTAGAGGGGTTCGTGACCTCCGACGGCAATCTTAAAGGCATAGAAGTGAAAAATACCGCGACGGGAGAGAAGAGGACCGTAGTGTGCAGCGGGGTCTTCGTTGCGATAGGACTCGTGCCCGAAAACGGTGCGTTTGAAGCTCTTGTTCCGCTTGACGCGAGGGGATATTATGCCTCGGACGAGGATTGTACGACTCCTACTCCCGGAATATTTGTCGCCGGGGACTGCCGAGCAAAGAAGATAAGGCAGATAACGACAGCGGTTGCCGACGGTGCGGTTGCCGCTCTTGCCGCCTGTGCATATATTGACAATAAATAAAGATCACCGGGGCTGAACTCTTTATCTGCCCCGGCTTTGATCTACTTTTTATTTTTGGCGTTTTTTCGGCAGAAGAGCCGAAAGAGCGGCTTCAGAAATCCGGGCGGTTTGAATATCATCACCTTCATAGAATACCTCCGAGATCTTTATTTACGGATCAGCAATACGCCTGCTGTAAGGAGCACCGCCGATTCCAGAAAAGCTATGACAAAGCCGGGAAGTATGTACGCCGCGAGGATCCCCGCACCGAAGCAAAGAGCTCCGACACCTATTACGGTCTTAGCCTCATTCGCACACATATAACGAGCCCTCCTTGCAGATATCAATAAAATTATATGCCGGCAGAGCGCATTTGCAACACTCTGCCGGCAAAGTTTATTTATTTGTTTCGTTGTGGATATTATCAAGTGCCTCGGCACTTATTCGCGTTTTGATAACTCTGTCGCTTCCGTCGGACGGATGATCGGAATTCTTCAGCGTGAGCTTCAGAAGTATCGGACAAAGGATCGAAGAGCAGATGATAAGGAATATTGTCGGGATAAGCGGATCGATGCCTCCCGAAGGGGCTATCAAGCAGTGCCCCGTTGCATAAACGGCGAGTGCTACCTCACCCCGTGCTATCATTCCGCACCCCGTGGCGAGGGAGTCTTTTGCGTTGTAGCCGAGGAGCTTTGCGATCCCACCGCATCCTACGATCTTTCCGATTATGCCGAGCAGTACAAAGACCGCCGCGAAAGCGAGGATCGATGGCTCAAAGCCCGAAAAGTCTGCACTGATTCCTATGTAGGCGAAGAACATCGGCGTAAAGATCATGTATCCGCTGACGACGACCTTGCGATCAACAAAGGAGGTATCGTTGAGCCCGCTGAGCATAAGTCCTGCCATATAAGCTCCCGTGATAGCCGCGATGCCGAATAGCTTCTCGGCACAGAAGGCGTAGAGAAAGCACATCACGAGTGCAAAAATGCTCGTGCGGCGTTTATGAGGATAGATGCTTACGAGCCATTTGAAGAGCAGGCGGAGCGGTATGCCTATGCCTATCGTGAATACGAAGAATCCGAGAATCTTGAGAAGCGTTATGAGAATGTTGCCTCCGCTCTGTATTCCCGTTACTATACTGAGAAGGATGATACCGAGAACATCGTCGATTATCGCGGCACTGAGGATCGTTGTTCCTACCCTTGTATTCAGTTTGCCGAGCTCACGAAGAGTCTCAACCGTGATCCCGACGCTTGTCGCCGAGAGAATCGTTCCCACAAAAAGTGCATTCATCAGCTTTTCCTGCGTGAATCCCGCGCCAAAGCCCCTCATAAATGCGAGAGCGCCGAGAGTTCCGAGCGCCGTAGGTACGACAACGCCGAATACTGCGACAAGAGAGGATGCAAATCCGCTTTTTTTCAGGTCGGAGAAGCTCGTTTCAAGACCGCTTGAAAACAGTATAAAGACGACTCCTATCTGCGAGAAGCAGTGAAGGACAGTCATCTCGACGCTGTCGGCGGCGGGAGCGATGAGCCCACGGAAATTACCGAGACCGAGCTGACCGAAAATAGCGGGACCTATCAGCAATCCGGCGATTATCATTCCGACGACCTGCGGCAGACCGAGTCTGCGGCTCAGCATACCGAGCAGCTTTGTCGCGAAA